>JAISAA010000264.1 GCA_031266955.1 Oscillospiraceae bacterium
CGCCCACCCGTGGGGGCGCCCCCCGCGGCCCCCGCCCGCCGTTTGCGTTATTGCGTGTTAGGCCGGGGCCGCAGGGTGCTGCCCCCCTAGGGGACGACGGTAGGCGGGGCGGGAACGCCGGACGCGGTGTCGAAAATTCCCGAAAAAAATTTTCCGGGACCTAAAACATTTCCCTGTCCCAAATCGTCTTACAGGTGAAGGCAGGTGATCCGGTGACCGTCACAGAGCTGTACGAGGAGCACAAAACAGAGCTGGTACAACGGCTCACGGCGTACTCGCGCGACTTTCACAGCGCGGAGGACGCCGTGCAGCAAGCGTATCTGAAGGCGCTGACGACCGGCGTCACGGACGGGCTTTCCGAGCGCTCGGCGGCGGCGTGGCTCTATACGACCGCGCGAAACGCGCTGACGGACGAAATGCGCAGGCGGACGCGCCTGACGCTGCTCGACTCCGACGCCGAGACCTCCGTCACGGAGCCGAACGCGGACGATATGCTCCTGCTGCGCGCGCTGCTCGAGAAGCTTACGCCGGAGCAGCGCGAGGTCGTGTCCCTGCGGTATCTGACAGGGCTTACATCGGCGGAGATCGGCGCGATGACGTCTCTCCCGCCCGCGACCGTGCGCACGCGGCTGAAAGCCGCGATGAAAAGGCTCCGCGGCGGGCTGGATATGCCCTGATTTCATTACTATATTTATTTAGGAGGCATTACAATGGCAAACTTAGCAATACATTCGGCCAACGCGGTTATTTTAAGGTACGACGCCGACTTTTTCGGCGCGTTTGAAAAGATATCCTTAAACACCGCCGGCGCGCTGATCTCCGCCGCGGCGTACAGAGAGCTGTCCAAGCACGGCTTTACGGTGAATTCCGCCGGTTTTAACGTCATTGACGTTCAGGGTGAGCCGATTGACGTCGGAGATACGCTTCTCGACGGCAGCAATGACTACAGCGGTAAATATCTCGTCGGCAATTTCATTCACATCACGACGGCGGACCCCGCCGCCCTGCGCGGCATAACCGGTTTGCACGCCAATACGATCCTGTGCCCCGAAAGCTTCCGCTTTCCCTCCGGCGTCAGGATCGACGGGAGGATCCAAGCCTATCCCGACGGCGCTGAGGTGCTTATGAATTTTCCCAAACTGACAGAACATTTCGTCGAGGCGCGCGCCGAAAACGCGTTTATATGGACGCTCTACTCCGTCAACGCCTTAAACTCCGCCGCCGTCGCCGCGCTCGCCGCCAAAAACATATCCGTCCGCTGCGGCAGCATTATCATCAATGAATCCGACAACAAAAAATACGGAGAGCATTTTCTCACCGACAGCCGCGAGATCGTCCCCGACGGCTTTCAGTATATTGAGGGAGATTTAACATTTACAGAGCTGGGCTCCAGACTTTTGGGCGACAAGCTCTATATAACGGGAGAGCTGACCGTCGCGAAAAACGCCGTCGCCGCGTTTGGGCGGCTTGCCTGCGTGTACGTCGGAGGTCAGGCATATATCCCCGAAGCGGCGATTGAAACGTGGAAAAAAATCGGCACGGCAAAAGGCGGCGTAATTCTATACTACGGCAGCCTGTGGCGGATAACCGGCAAAGAGAGCATCTCCCGCGAACAGCTTCTATCAGCCGCCGAGCTCGGCGAGCGGTACACGCTGATAATCAACGGAAAGGTAGAATTCGCCGCCGACGTGACCGGCGATGATTTAGCGTGTTTTGACGAAATATATTACGCCGGAAAGGTCTCAATCCCCGCCGCGGCGTCGTCGGCATTACGCGCCAAAGTTATGGAAGGCGTCGGAACAGTCACGAGTCTCTCTCTCTCCGACTCCGAGGCGCAGGAAACGCTCGAACCTGTTGCCGCCAACAGCAATACGCAAACTATAAATACGGCAAGCTTTATCAAGATTTAGCGGGGCGGGCGCTCCGCCCGTTCCCGGATAAAATGAATACCGAAGCGACGATGGCGCCGCCCCCGCAGGGTGCGGCGCCGCACGTTCGAGCGGCGAAAAAAACCGCCTGTTAAGGCGGTTTTTTCACTATTTAATTCGTGCGCAGCGGCCTCAGCTTGCCGCGACCTTTCGCGCCGCTTGCGGCGCTCTCCGCTGCCGCTCCGCCCACCGGCGTTCCAATTCGGCGAGCGTTGCGGCGGCTATTTCGCAAACCTCGCGCGAATACGCCGTTTCTTCCTGCGCCTCGACGCTAAGCCATTCAACAACCTCGTCATACGGCGTGCCATCAAACACGAGACCGGTTTGATCGGGGTACCGCACGTGACCTAATACCTCTTCCCATATCGTTACCATTGCTACAAATCTCCTTTCGTGTAAAGATATCCGAATTCTCCGGCATTTTCGGAGAGCCACTTATCCATCTCATCTCCCATTATGTCAAACAATCGCTTTTGATATTCCTCGCCGGCAAGCCAAATGCCGGTTTCCGCTGTTTCTTGCAATATAATATCTCTTGCGCGCAGATGTGAACCAACTTTTTCTTCGGTCATCACGTTTGCGATAGACCGGTTGATTTCCTCTGAATTTTCCCTCAAACTGAAAAATGTTCCTTGCGGCGTACTCACCCGAACCTCTTTTGCTTCACTTCCGATAAATGAGTGTATGTCTTCGAGCGTGAAAGTCCGACCGCCGGGGTGGTTGTGCGTGAACACGTTACCCTTGAACAGCGCTGAATCTGCTACCGGGGTATCGACCTGATGATCTGTACCGCCATACTCCCGCAGCACAGTTCCGTCCGACGATAGCAACGTGCCGACCTCGTAATCAAGCCCTCGTTTGGCTTTCTCTATTGCCTGTAACGATTCGTTCAGCCCACTCAATTCGGCACCGCCTCCGCTATTTATCATACCACAGCTTTCATTGAACGTCAATCATAATTTACCGCCATCGCACAAGCGCGTTCCCAGCGGCGAGGTGCGCTTAAAACGCCGCTCTGCCGGGATAATACGCAGCTTCGCCGAGCTGTTCCTCAATTCTCATAAGTTGGTTGTATTTTGCGACGCGGTCGGTGCGGCTCGGCGCACCGGTCTTTATCTGCCCGGCGGCGACGGCGACGGCGATGTCGGCTATCGACGTGTCCTCCGTCTCTCCGGAGCGGTGCGAGACGACGGCGGTAAAGCCCGCGCGGTGCGCCGTGCTTATGACGTCGAGCGTTTCCGTCAGCGTTCCGATTTGATTCGGCTTTATGAGTATCGAGTTTGCCGAGCCGAGCGCTATGCCCTTTTTCAGCCGGCTTGTGTTCGTGACGAAAATATCGTCGCCGACGAGTTGGAGCTTTGCGCCGAGCGCGTCGGTCAGCAGCTTCCAGCCGTCCCAATCGTCCTCCGCCATACCGTCCTCAATGGAGATTATCGGATAACGGGCGGCGAAATCCGCCCACATTGACACCATATCGGCGCGGGTCTTCACCTCGCCGCGCTTGGGCAGCCGGTAAAGCCCGTCCTTTTCGTCAAACCAATCGGAAACGGCGGGGTCCAGCGCGATCAAAAAGTCCTCGCCGGGGATGTAGCCGGCTTTTTCTATCGCGTTCGTAAGCGCGCGCAGCGCGTCCTCGTCGCTGTCGAGGTCCGGCGCGTAGCCGCCCTCGTCGCCGACGCCGCAGGGCGGGACTATCGTTTTCAGCGTGTGAAAAACCTCGGACGACATCCGCAGCGCTTCGCGGAAGCTTTGTGCCGATACGGGCATTATCATAAATTCCTGAATATCGACGCTGTTGTCGGCGTGCGCCCCGCCGTTGAGCACGTTTAGCATCGGCACGGGGAGCGTGTTGGCGCCCGCGCCGCCCAAGTATCTGTACAAGGGCAGCCGTAGCGATTCTGCCGCCGCGCGCGCCGCCGCCAGCGATACCGATAGGCTCGCGTTCGCGCCGAGCTTTGATTTATTCTCCGTGCCGTCGAGCGCGATGAGCGCCGCGTCGAGTCCGCGCTGGTCAAGCGCGTTTTTTCCGATAAGCGCCGGCGCCGTCAGCTTGTTCACATTGCCTACGGCGTTCAGAACGCCCTTGCCCAGATAGCGGGATTTATCGCCGTCGCGCAGCTCCGCCGCCTCGAATTTCCCGGTGGATTTACCGGACGGGACTATCGCCCGCCCGAGAGTCCCGTCCGAGAGCGTTATTTCGGTCTCCACCGTGGGATTTCCGCGCGAATCAAGTACCTCACGCGCGTGTACATTTACGATTTCCAAAAAAATATTTGTATTAATGTCGGTCAGCTCCTTAAAAATTGCAATAATATTTCAAAATCGAAATATTTTACATAATTACAACGGCGCGATCAGAGATTCGCCCGTCATTTCGGCAGGCTTTTCCACGCCGATTATTTGCAGCATTGTCGGGGCGATGTCCGCGAGCCTGCCGCCGGGGCGCAGACGCGCGTCCGCGCCTATCAGAATAAACGGGACGGGATTCGTCGTGTGCGCCGTGAACGGCGTCACGCCGTCGTCAGAGAGCATCTTGTCCGCGTTGCCGTGATCCGCCGTGACGATCGCGACGCCGCCGAGCTCGCGCACGGCCTCAAGCGTTATGCCGACGCATTCGTCCACGACCTCGGCGGCCTTGACGGCGGCCTCGATAACGCCTGTGTGCCCTACCATATCGCAGTTGGCGTAGTTGATTATGACGACGTCGTATTTGCCGGAGCGGATGCGGCGCGCCGTCTCCGCCGCTATCTCATACGCGCTCATTTCCGGCTTTAAGTCAAACGTCGCGACATCGGGCGTCGGGATCAAAACGCGGTCCTCGCCGGGAAATACGGTTTCCTCGCCGCCGTTGAAGAAGAATGTGACGTGCGCGTACTTTGTCGTCTCCGCGATGCGAAGCTGCGTCATACCGAGGGACGACACGAGCTCGCCGAAAATGCCGGACAGGGCTTTTGGCGGGAACGCCGTCAGGACATTCGGAACGGCTTCGTATTCCTTCGTGCAGACGTAGGTCAGCGGGAAAAAGCCCTTTTCGCGCTTAAAGCAGGTAAAACCCGGGTCTGTGAACGCGCGCGTCAGCTCGCGCATCCTTTCGGGACGGAAATTGAAGCAAATCACGGAGTCGTTTTCCGTGATCTCAGCGCCACGGGCCGTGACGACGGGCGGCATAAACTCGTCCGTGACGCCCTCGGCGTAAGATTTTTCGACGGCAGCAGCGGGCGACGGCTCAAATTCCCCTTTTCCGAGAACCATAGCGTTGTACGCGAGCTCGACGCGCGGCCACTGCGAATCGCGGTCCATCGCGTAATACCGCCCCATTACCGTGGCTATGACGGCGACCGTCTCACGGCAGCGGGCCTCGGCCTCGCGTATGAATCCGAGTCCCGAGCGCGGGGGTGTGTCGCGCCCGTCGAGAAAGCAGTGCAGATATACGCGTTTGAGTCCCCGCCGCCGCGCAAGCTCCAAAAGCGCCCATGCGTGCGTGTTGTGGCTGTGCACGCCGCCGTCTGACATCAGCCCGAGCATATGCAGCGCGGAGCCGTGTTCCACGCAATTGTCCATCGCCTTTATATACGCCGGATTTTCAAAAAAATCGCCGTCCCGTATGCTTTTCGTGATGCGCGGCAGGTCCTGATACACGACGCGCCCCGCGCCTATGTTTGTATGCCCGACCTCGCTGTTGCCGATTTGCCCGGGTGGCAGCCCGACGTCCTCCCCGGAGGCGGACAGCTGTGTGTGGGGATACGACGCGAAAAGCCCGTCGAGCACGGGCGTGTCGGCAAGGCTTATGGCGTTGGACGGCGAGGGCGGCGCGAGGCCGAAGCCGTCCATAATTATCAGTACCAGCGGGGCTTTCATTCAACTCTCCTCTGATGCGGCGAGCTCCGCCGCGATTTTGATTATTTCGCAAAATTGGGGTGCGTCAAGCGAGGCCGAGCCGATAAGCCCGCCGTCTATATCGAGCTGCGCGAGAAGCTCGGCGGCGTTGGCCGAGTTCATCGAGCCGCCGTATAAAACCGGTAGCTCCGCGCTCACGGCTCCGAAACGCGCGCCTATCGCGCCGCGGACGGCTCGGCAAGCGTTCTGCGCGTCGATAGGCGACGCCGAAACGCCCGTGCCTATCGCCCAAACCGGTTCGTAGGCGGCGGCGACGAGAGAAATTTCCTCCGGCGAGAGCCCGTCGAGCGCGGCTGTTATCTGCGCGGAGATAACGCGAAGCGTCTCGCCCCCCGCGCGCTCGGACTCCGTTTCGCCGACGCAGATCATCGGGCGGAGCCCGGCGTCAAGCGCGCGCTTCACCTTGCGTTGCACGGCGCCGTCCGTTTCGCCGTGATATCTGCGGCGTTCGCTGTGCCCGATAAGCGCGTATCCCGCGCCGGCGGCGCGCAGCATTGCGGCGGACACCTCGCCCGTATACGCACCGGAATCGCGCTCGCTGACGTCCTGCGCGCCGACCTCGATTTTCATTTTATTTTGACGCTCTATTACCTCGGGGTACCGCGCCATTTCCGAGATGTACGTGAACGGCGGGAAGATTACAATGCGCACGCCGTCCGGCGCGGCGGAAAGCTTCGACACGTAATCCTTGATTTCCGGAGCGTTAAGCTTCCAGTTGCCGGCTATGATAAGCTGTCTCATTATAACGACACCGCCCCCTGTATATCGCGGCGCGGCCTGTCGGGCAGGCAGGCGACGCCCGGCAGCTTGCGCCCCTCAAGAAATTCAAGCGTGGCCCCGCCGCCCGTGGACACGTGCGTCACGCGGCGCTCAAGCCCGAACTGCCGGATCGCCGCCGCGGAATCGCCGCCGCCGACGATAGATACTATGTAAGGGTCCGTAATGGCGCCCGCAATCATACGCGTTCCGTTAGAGTATTCCGGCAGCTCAAAAACGCCCATCGGCCCGTTCCATACGACGGTTCCGGCGTCCTTTATGACGGATACGAACTCATTCGCCGCGCGCGGGCCGATGTCCAGCCCCATCATCCCGTCCGGAATGTCGTAGCTGTTGACGACGACGGGCTCAAGTCCCCCGTCCGGGCGGGCGGCGGCAAGCGAATCAACGGGGAGCCAAAGCTTGACGCCGAGCCGCTGCGCCTTTACGAGCATATCGCGGGCCGCGTCAAGCTTATCGTCCTCGCAGAGCGACGCCCCGATCTTGCCACCGCGCGCTTTTATGAATGTGTACGCCATCCCGCCGCCGATTATAAGCGCATTCGCTTTTTCGAGCAGATTGTCTATGACGCCGATTTTGTCGGAGACCTTCGAGCCGCCCAAGATCGCGACAAGCGGCGGCTTGGGCTCCGTCAGCGCGCCGCCGATATATTTCAGCTCTTTTTCAAGCAAAAGCCCGGCGGCGGAGAGCAGAAAACGCGATATGCCCTCGATGGATGCGTGCGCGCGGTGTACGCAGCCGAACGCGTCCTCGACAAAAAAATCGGCGAGAGAGGCGAGCGCGCGGGCAAATTCCGGATCGTTGGCTTCCTCGCCGGGCTCGAAGCGCAGATTTTCAAGCAGCATAATTTCGCCGGGCCGTAAGGCTTTGGCGAGCCGGCGGGAATCCTCGCCCGCGACGTCACGCGACATTTTGACGGGCAGCCCCAGCAGCTCCGATAAGCTTTTTCCCACGACCTCAAGGGAAAATTCCCGGTTGCGGTTTCCGTCCGGTTTTTCTCCCGGCGACGGTCTGCCGAGGTGCGAGCAGGCTATGACGGCGGCGCCGTTACTGAGCAGATAGCGTATCGTCGGCAGCGCGGCGGCGATACGTCCGGCGTCCGTTATCGTGCCTGCGGCGCGGTCGAGCGGGACGTTGAAATCGCAGCGCAGCAGAACTTTTTTTCCGCGAAGCTCTAGGTCGGATACGCTCATTTTATCGAAGCTTGTTTCGCGATTTTTATGTACGGGCATTGCGCGTTCCTCCGGTAAATTCTGTGGTTGCACTCCGGCAATTGACCGACACATTTTATATCTTTACGGTCAGGTTTACAATAGTTATTTTAACCGGAGCGGCGGAAAGAATTTCGACGTGAGAAACACCGCCGCCCCCTGTGCTGACACAGCCTCAAACATCGGCCTCCGAAGCCGTCGTATACGTTATGCGAAAAAATCAGCTGCCCGTCAGAAGAAAGACGGACAGCCGCAGGAAAAAGGATCAGCTTTAGACGATACCGCGCGGTGCGGTTATTGCGCCGGCGCCGGAAGCGTCATTGTCTCGGTATATTCCACGCCGAGCCCGTAAGCCCCGCCGTGCGCCTTGACGACGCCCATCACCTGTGAATAAGTGGTCTTATCGCCCCAATCCCGTTGCAGCTCCAGTAAAACCTGCTGAGCCGTCAGCGGAATGACCCCGCTTTGCAGCATACGCTCGACGGCGGCGCGGTGCGCCGTGCGGCTTGCCCCGCCGCAGGCGTCAACGGCGGCGTAGACCTTATACCCGTCGGCCATCATCGTCAGCGCGGGGAGCGTGACGCAGATTTCCGTCCACAGCCCGGCGAGGATGATCTCGCGGCGGCCGGTGTTCTGCACCGCCTTTTTGAAATTCGCGTCCTCCCACGCGTTGAGATTGGTGCGGTCGATGACCTGCGCGGCGGGGAGGATGTCGCGCAGGTCCGAGATAAGTCCGCCGGCAAACGTCGCCGCCGTGACCGTCGTCAGAATGCACGGGACGCTGAAGACTTTCGCGGCTTCGAGGAGCATAGCGGCGTTGTTCTTGATCGCGCCGCGGGCGTCGCTTGACACGCCGAAGTACATTTGCGGCTGATGGTCGATAAGCGCAACCGCGACGCGCGACGGGTCAAGCAGATATTCCGGATAATTTCGCATAGAGAAAGACCTCCTGAGACAAATAAATTGGTTCAGGAGGTATTATTTGCAACGCCGCGCAAAATATGCGCGGCGCTACCGTGCATACTGCGAACATTATTCTTGTGCTTTTTTCGCCTGCGCGGCTGGCGCCCCATTTCTTTGCCGAAAGAAATGGGGCGCCCGCCGCGCAGGCGAAAACAACGCAAAAACAAAAAAACAGAGAAATTAAGCCTCCAATCTGAATTCCCCCCATTGCAATCCATATTAAAACTTGCCCTCCAATCAGCATTTTAATATTTCTATTGACAAGACGTGGTATAATATACTCGCAGGCAATTTTTCAGTCTTCCCGATTTATGATATATCACAGCGGCGCTTTGCGGCGGAGGTTTCGTCTTGGACAAAAAATATTTCAAATATATAGACCGCGGGGCGGAGGCTGTTTCCGGGGTCCTCTTTTTGGTCTCGCGCGCGGCGCTGGCCGTCCTGCTGATCGCCGTTTTGACGTTCGTCAGCTTCGCGTGCATTTTCACGGTCTACGCCAAGGTCACGCTGTCGCGCGGGTTAGAGCTCGACCTCGACGATTTCACCGCGAATCTTTCAAGCGTCATCTACTACACCGATTCCGAAACAGGCGAGCCGGTCGAGCTGACGACGATACAGGGCACGGAATTTCGCATCTGGCTCGAATACGACGAGATACCGAAAAACGTAGAGCACGCGCTCGTCGCCATCGAGGACAAGCGGTTCTATGACCATCGCGGCGTGGACTGGTACCGCACGACGGCGGCGCTCGTCAATATGTTTTTCCGTTTGCGCGACAATTTCGGCGGCTCCACCATCACGCAGCAGCTCATAAAAAACGTCACCGGCAACGACGCGGTGACCGTGCAGCGCAAATTTCAGGAGATTTTCAGCGCTTTAGAGTTCGAGAGGAAGTACAGCAAATCGGAAATAGTCCAGTGGTATCTGAACTATATTTTCTGGGGCAAGGGCGCTTACGGGATAGCCGCCGCCGCCGACACTTACTTCGGCAAGGACGTCTCCGAGCTGTCAATTGCCGAGACGGCGTCGCTCATCGCGATACCGAACAACCCGTCGAAGTACAACCCGTATTCCTACCCGGAGAACAACAAAAAGCGCCAGGAGGACATCCTCGAGGAGATGTATATCCAGGGCTTTATAACGAAGTACGAATACGAGTCGGCGAAGCTCGAGCCGCTCGAATTCCGCCAGGGCAGAAAGACTATCAACAATCAGGTGATATACACGTGGTTCGAGGAGGCGGTCATAAACGAGGCCGCCGCCGACCTCGCGGAGCTGCGCGGCATATCGGAAAAAACCGCCCGCGTGCTCCTCTCACAGGGCGGCTACAGCATTTATTCCACGTTTGACCCGCGCGTCCAGAAGGCTCTCGACGACGTTTATTTAGACGTTGACAATCTCCCGAAAACCACGGGCTCGAAGCAGCAGCTTCTTTCGGCGATGATAATCGTCGATCCGTACACGGGGCACATTCCCGGTATGTCCGGGAATATCGGCGAAAAGACCGGAAATATGCTGCTCAACCGCGCGACGATGGACTTAGGGCGGCGTCCGCCCGGCTCGTCGATAAAGCCGGTCGCCGTCTACGGCCCGGCGATGGAGGCGGGGCTCATCACGCCCGATACAAAGGTAGACGACTCGGCGGGTATCGTCCTGCAAGGCCGAACGGACGGCTGGTATCCGCACAACGACGACAACGCCTGGCTCCACGTGATAAGCCTCAGAACGGCGATCATGCGCTCGCGCAACACGATCTCCGCGCAAATTCTCGACAAGCTGACGCCCGCAGTGTCATACAGGTTTTTGACCGAAACGCTCGGCTTTAAGCTCGAAAAGGCCGACGAGGATTACGCCGCGCTCGCGCTCGGCGAGCTCAATATCGGCGCGACGCCGCAGGAGATGGCGTCGGCGTACACGATGTTCGTAAACGCCGGCGTGCGCACGGAGGCGATAACGTACACGGCGATCCTTGACCGCAACGGAGAAACGGTCTTTGAAAACCGCCCGACGCAGTCCGTCGCGATAAGCGAAAAGACGGCTTACTGGATGACGAGCATCCTGCACGACGCCGCCGTCAGCGGCACGGGCTC
>JAISAA010000347.1 GCA_031266955.1 Oscillospiraceae bacterium
GTCATATACGTCCCCGCGTTGTACGCGCTCCAGCGGTGATCCTTCAATTTCACGCGTAAAGCGCCTTTTTGTATGCGCTTTGAAATTATCGGCGCGATCAAAAGCCCGCCTATGATCCCTACCGCCATCACGAACATAACGAGCACAAAGCCGCTCGCGCCCGATTCGGCCGCGCTTTTCGCGTCCGCCGCGCCAAGCGCTATATCCGCCGCCATTATTTCATACGCCGTATTTCCGACGACGGACAGCCGCCACCAGGACAGCGGCAGTCCCAAAAGCGGAGCTATCGCGAAAAGCCCGACCAAAACCGTTATCGCCGGGATCGCACTGTGCATAGCGGCGGTTTTCACCGCCTTGAATATCCGCTCCTTTGTAAATCCGATCTTAAGCGCGCGGGAATACGCTTTGTAAAAAAACAGAGCCCCGAGCCCTGTTATGTAAATAATTCCGGCGATCACGACCGCGTAGACCGCCCAATGCCCCGCCGCGTCAAAATAACTCATAATGAATCTCCTTCCAAAAATCCTTTGTGTCTAAAAATTCTGCCGCGCCCGAAAGGCCCGGCGCGTTACGGAACGAGCCCGCGCCTGACCGCGACGCGTATCGCGTCCGCGGTGTTCTGTGCGCCGAGCTTCTTGTAAATGATCTGTACCGACGCTTTGACCGTGTTCACCGACAGCCCCCGGCTCGCCGCGATCTCCGAGCGCGAGAGCCCGTGACAGATGTCGGACAGTATATCCCGCTCGCGCACCGTCAGCGGCGCTGAGTCCTCTCCGTCCCGGGAGCGCTCCGCGATATCCGAAATGATATATCCCAGCTTTTTCGCGTAGGTGGACGATTTTTTATGTATCATATCAAGCCATTTCGCGGGTATCGCGCAGCCCCTTTTCGCCGCGGCGGACGTCAGCGTCCGCATATCGCGCCCGAGCTCTATGAAGGGCATACAGAGCTTGTCTTCGGCTGAGATCTCATACGCCTCGCGCAGTGTTTCTATCGCCGCGTCCTTATCTCCCGTATGATAGAGGCACACCGCTCTGTGGGCGTTGGCGTCGAGCCGCCCGAGCATAAACTCCTCCGCGCCGTATCTGCCGCGGTTTTCCTCAAGCGTCGCGAGTCCCGAGTGATACCGCTTTTCCACGAGAAAATATTTCGCCCTCACGATGTTTTCCAGCCCGAAGGACAGCGAGTTGAGATCGCTTTTTTCAAACTCGCTTTTCAGCCAGGCCGGGATCAGCGCCGTCTGGCGCGTCTGCGCGTAAAACCAGCCCATAGCGATATCCTGCAAGGTGTAGCGGTTCAGGAATTCCTCATACGCGAGCGTCGCCTCAAGCCGGCGTATGAGCTCCCGCAGCTTCGCCGGGTCCCCGCGGTGTATGTTTATGCGCAAAAGAAACATAAGCGCGCGGTGCTCGACCTGAAACTGCTCCGCCTCACGCGCTTTTTTCAGCGCTATGCTCGCGAGCCGCTCCGCGTTCCCGAGATCCGCCTTGTAATATACCGCCTCACAGCTCGCGAGCTCCGGCAGCCCGCTGAACATCCCCTCCTTTGTTTCCTCGGCGTAGTGCGCGTATTCGGAGAATACCTCGTTCCCGCGATCCAGCTCACCGCGCGGAGACGGATATCCGACGCGGCAAACATAGGACGCGACGAGAGTACGCTCCCGCGGCCCGAACGCGAGCTTCCCGCCGAGCTCAAAGTGTTTGGCGCCTTTCGCGAACGTCTCCTCATAGTCGCGCTTATTCGTGTAAATGCTCGTATAGATCCCGATGAAGCCGAGGTTCAGCCAGCATTCGGACAAAAGCCTGTGCTTTTCAGGACTGTCCGGCTTCGGTTCGTACATCGCGATAACGCGCCGCGCCTCCGCGCTCGACTCGTCGAACATCGTGAGGGCTTGATAAAGCTTTATGCGGATGACGTACAGACGCACGTCCCAGTCAAACGCCCATTCCGGCGTCCTGTTCAAAACGTCGAGCACAAACCGAGCTAAACGCGGCGGCGTCATCCGCGTCAGCGCGTGCGCCACGTCCGCGACGCCGCGGTAATCCTCCGCCTTTTCGTAATACGTTATGGCGTCGTAATTGAAGCCGTTCTCACGGCACCATCTCGCGGCGCGCGCGTATACGTCCTTTTCGTCCTCCCGCGTCAAAAGCCCGATCTTCCCGCGCAGGAATTCGATAAAGAGATGATGCGCGCGGAACGTATCCGTATACGCGTCATATCTGACGAAAGCGCTTATATTCCCCGTCTCAACGGTTTTTTCCGCGTCCGGCGACAGCTCTCTCAAAAACGCCGTCGGCAGATGGTCGATGAGCGCGAGCTTCACTAAGAGTTTTTTCTGCGGTTCCGAAAGAGGTGAGAAGACAGCCGTATCCATAAGCTTAAAAATACCGGATCTCATAGAGGCGAGCGCGTGCTCCCGCTTGGACGCGCCGCCCTTCAGCGCGAGACTTATCAGCCGGATGGCGAACGGCCAGCCCCCCGTCGCGAGATGTATATCCGTCACGTCGCGCGACTCCAGCTCAAGCCCGAGCTTGTCGAAATATTCGCGCAGCTCGCTTTTTTCAAAACGCAGCGCATCCTCGTCTATTCTGCTGACAAGCCCGTGCGCCAAAAACCCGAGCGTGTTTATCCGGGTCTCGGTCCGCGATATAAGCACGGTCGTGATATTTTGCCGCGGCTCCGCCAGTGCGCGCTCGACGAAGCGCACGACCGCCTCGCTTTCTATCAGATGAAAATCGTCCAAGATGAAAACGCGCCTTACGTCGGGGCGGGACTTTGTTTTTATGATCGCGAAATACCGTTCGTACTGCCTTTCCGATTCTGGGAGCCCGAGCTCTGTGAGATTCGCCGCGAGCTCCGCGTTCACGGGCTCAATCGCTTTCACAAAACCCTCCCAGAACCGTTCTCCGAGATTGTCGGACGCGGAAAGCGGTATCCAGAACCTTCTCGCGCCGCGCTTGCGCGCGAGAAACGCGCTGACCGTCTGCGTTTTGCCGTACCCGGCGCCCGCCGTCACCGCGACGACCGGGGCGCGCATCGCTTTTTCAAGCAGCGCGTTAACACGCTCACGCTCAAAAAACTCGTCCGGATCCAACGGACTGTCGTCCGCCGCCGCCAATATTCCGTTCCGACTCACGATCCGCATCTCCTCTAAGTTTGTTGAACTCCGTTCCTCGCGCCACCGGCCTTTTCCGCTATGTGTTGCATTTTAACAAACGCGGCGGGGAATTACAACCTTATCAGAGAATTTCCGGTTTTTCGCCGCGCCGGCAGCCCGCTGCTTTTTTGCGCTGTTTTCGCCTGCGCGGCGGGCGCCCCATTTCTTTGTCGAAAGAAATGGGGGAAAGAACGACAAAAGGGGACACCCCTTTTGAAACCCCAAATCACGGGGGCCTACGGGGGTTGTTTGCAATCGGTGGGCGCGGCGCTGTCATTTTGGGATTGTATCAAGGTTGCTGTGCTGTAGCGCTCTGTGTCAACACGCGAATCGCAATGTTCCACTGTCGCTTGGTTGTGCGGGTGTTGTACCCCGTTTTCCGTCCTTGTAGGGGCGGGTGTCCACACCCGCCCGCGTACCAAAATTTATGGGGAACGGCGGGGCGGTGTGGACACCGCCCCCTACGACGGGGTGTGCATTAACCGACAGGGCGCAATTCCTCCGTCCACACCCACGGTGTAGGCGTCTCGATTCGCCTACGGCGGGCGAACACAGTTCGCCCCTACAGCCTGCCGAAAAGGCCGCATCCCTCGTCCCCCCTTTGAGGGGGGTTCCAAAGGGGGATATCCCCCTTTGGCGGTTCTTTCCCTGAGAGAGTGATTGCACGTGCTGCGGCGTCGCGCCTACGGCACGCCATAACAATGACGTCGCGCGATAGCGCGACAGAAACGGCGCGGAACGCGCCGTTTCCCGTGCGCGCACGCAGCAAACGGGTTGCACCCGTTATGTTTGATTTAACGTGTCTGCGGGCACGGGATGCGCGGCATCCGCCGCGACGTCGGCGCGGAACGCGCCGTTCCCCGTGCGCGCACGCACGTAAAATGGATCACAATTAAATTTGCGCCGCGCGCAAATTTAATTTGACTTTTCAGCGCCGGTGCTGTATATTTTACAGACAATATTTTAATAGGGGGAATGTACAATGGCGTATATCTACGAGGAACCGTCCCGGACTTTTTCGGAAT
>JAISAA010000349.1 GCA_031266955.1 Oscillospiraceae bacterium
TTGCTTTCCATCTTGATATCCCGCCTTCCTTTTCCTTTGTGCTGGCAGTTTATCACATCTTTCCTGTCTTGTCATCTTTTTGCCGGTGTGGTGTAGTAGGGGCGGGCGTCCCCGACCGACCGCCGTTCTCCCGTCCGTAGGGGTAGGTTTCAAACCTGCCCTATTCACGTTTGCGCGTTGCCTTGCGGGGGCGGGACGATTGCCATCGTCCCCTACGGGGGTTGCGCGTTATCCCGCGGGTGCGCGCCGTGTTGTTGCGATCCCGTAGGGGCACGGCACGCCGTGCCCCTACACGCGGGGGGCGGTCGCGCATCATTTTATCGCGGCCCCGTAGGGGCGGATGGTGATCCGCCCGTTACGGGAACCGGTGGAATCGCGCGTTATTTTGTGTTTTCCAAATACCGTTGCAGGAGCATCGCGGCCTCCGAGCGGGTCGCGGGGATTTGGGGCGCGAGCGTTGTTTCGGTGCGTCCGGTCACGAGTCCGTTTGCCACAGCCCACGCCATTGCTTCTTTCGCCCAATCGGATATGTCTTCCGCGTCGGTGTAGGCGGAGAGGTTCGCGTCCGTAGGGGACGCCGCCCTCGACGTCCCGTTCCCGGCGTCGGACCATTGCGTATACCGATACAGGAGCGTTGCGAATTGTTCGCGGGTGATGGGGTCATTCGGCGCGAATTTGTTGTTGCCGACGCCGGTTATCAGACCGTTGGAGGATGCCCACGCTATGGCGGGTGTGTACCATTGGCCGGGTGCGACGTCGGTGAAGAGTGTTTCGGGGGACGGCGGGGCGTCGGGGACGCCGCCCCCTACGGCGTTCCGGTACAGGATCGTTGCGAGCATTGCGCGCGTCAGGGTGGCTTGCGGGGCGAAGGTGGTGTCTGTTGTGCCGGTGATTAGGGCGTTTGAGTAGGCGTATCTGGCGGCTTTGTAGAACCACTCGCCTTTGGCTATGTCCTCAAACGGGTTTATCCATTCGCTGATTAGGAATTTGCTGAAATGGGTCGTGGCGAATGTGATTTTGCCCGTCGCGGCGTCGTATTTTGCGCCTTTCATCTCCGTTATATTGCCGTCGTCGTCGAGGTAGTAGACGGTCAGGAGGTCTTGGTCGGTCTCGGCGACGGTTGCGGGGGGAGTGTATGGGACGCTTACCGTTACTGTGCCGCCGAGGTTTGTGATTGCTGTTGTGCCGACGGTGATGTTTACCTCTATCACGGGATTGTCGCCTACTTTTTCGCGTTGCCTGTCGTTGAGCGACGCTGTTGTGTCAACTGTTTCGGCGGCGATTTTTATTGTTTCGCCGTCTTTGGCGGTCTCGGCTATTGCCGTCAGCGTCGCGGTGTCGAGCGTCAGGGTCGATACGTCGGATTCTACCGTGAGCACGAGCTCTTTTGACTCGGCGACGGCCTTGAACGCCTCGGCGGGGATATCGACTTCTACCGATTTTACGGGCGTCGCCGCCGCGCCGGCCGTTGAGGGCTCCGCTTTCGCTATGATCTTTACCTCGGCTTTGGCTGTCGCGTCGCCGCTTGCTTTGGCGTCGGCCACGGCTTTTTTCGCGTCGTCTACGGCTTTTGTCACGGTCGCGGTCTCGACTGTCGCCGTGGCTTTGCCGGTGCCGGCGTTGACGGTCGGCTTGGTCTCTACGGTCTCGGTCGCGACGGGGGGCGGGGTTTCGGCTCCGCCGCCTCCGCCGGGCGGGGTCTCGGCGTCGCCCGGTTCGGGCGTTTTATCGTCGGGGGCGTCCGGATCGGCGGGGTCGCCGGCGCCCGGCGTCGTCGGGACACTGCCCTGTGACGGGTTCACGTCGGCGGCTTCGAGCCATTTGTTCCATACGCTCGCGTCGCCGAGGGCGGGATAGCCGGGGTCATTGAACCAGTCGTTGACCTCGAAGCGGTAGTCGTTGACGTAGTGCCAGATCACCTCGTCGCCGTCGTACAGCGGCTGTTCCTTAAGGCCGTAGCCGACGTGCAGGCGCTGCTGCGAGCCGGCGTGTTTTACCGTGTACATCCAGCCGGAGAATTTGCCGTTTGTGAACTCGCTGAGCTTGTAGCCGCCGAACACCGACGGGGCGTATACCGTTTCGACGTAGTTCTTGTCCTGCCCGACGGCTGTGAGTCCCGCCGTCCGCAACGCTTCAACGAACAGGTCGTAGTTTGACTGCCCCTCGTACATCGCGTAAGAGCGCGTGGCTATCCACGTTTGATAGCCGCTACCCTGCCAGTCGCCGAAGGCGTCCTTCATATTGACGTCGTTTTCGGAAAGCGTCGCGCCGACAAGGCGGAACGTGACGGTTATCTGCTTGTCTGTGCCCGTGCCGCCGCCCTGCTTGAACGGCGTCGCGGTTATCGTGCCGGCGACGGACGCCGCGCCCGTCGCGAGCGTTTCGCCCTCACCTTTTGCAAGCGAGACCGACGCCGTGAAGCTTCCGGGCTTTCCTGACGGGGCCTCGGCTGTACCGGCTTCGGCGGGTGTTACGTCTATCGCGCCGACAGCGTACTCTACTCCGCCGAGCCGCGGCGACATTGCCGCGATACGCCCCGCGAGCCACGTTCTGACTTCGGCTTCGCCGTTTGCCGTTGACATCGGGACGGAGAACATCGCATCCTCGAGGTATACCGCGGCGTCCGCTACCGTTTTGGCGTTCGCGGCGTTCGGGTTTGCGAGTATCGTCACGTTCAGCGTGTACGTTGCCGTCGCGCCGCTCTCGGCTGTGACGGTTATCGTCCACGCGCCGGTTGCGCCCTGTTCAATTTCATAAGACGCTTTTTCGTCGGTCGTCACGACAATAATGTCGAGCTGCTCGACGGGCTGTGCCGTGTGCGGGAGCGTTACGCTGAGGGCGTATGCGGTGGTCTGCTCGGCTGTCTCGCCCTGCACCGTGACGGACGCTATGCTTGTGTCCGTTGAGAATACATACGGTATGGCGAGGAGCGCGCCGCTTATTGTCGCGCTGCCTGTCGCGCGCGCTTCTTCTTCGCCTTTTTCAAGCGCGACTGTCGCCGTGAAGCTGCCGGGGCTTCCGTTCGGAGCGTCCGGCGTTCCGGGTATCGCCGGCGTCACGTCGTCAAGTGCCGGCGTTGCCGTTACTTCGTTGAGGCTGAGCGCCGCTAATTGCTCCGTTATCCATACGTCAACTTCGGCGACATCCGCAGGAACTGTCCAGTTATGGGCTTCAATTGTATTCTTCGCCGTGCCGACGTCGAACTTAGTTCCCTCTGCCGGGTCTGCGGCTATACGGACGTTGATCGTGTAGGTTTCAGAAACGGTCGTACCATCCTCGGCTGTGACGGTAAACGTCCACGTTGCGACATTGTCAGTTATCACGGGGCCGCTTATGTCTACTGCTTTTACGTCGGCGTCGGCGGTTTTGATCGCTTCGGCGCTGATTTCCGTTGGAAGCTCCGCGTCCTCCGCGTAATCGAGCACGACGTCAAAATTCGATGTGCCCGGCGTCAGGCTTACGGCTTTGTTGCCGACCGTGACGCTCACCGCACTTGCGTCATTTGAGATGAATACAGTCGGCGTGATTGACGTATTAACGGCAGAGATGACGGCGGAGCCCTCCGCGAGCGTTTGGTCTGCCGACGAACCAATTGTGAGCGCCACCGCTGCCGCGAAGCTGCCGGGTGTTCCGGCTTTGTTACTGTCTGCGCCCGAAACTGCCGCATTTACAGTGTTCACAGTCACGCTCGGTATTACGCCGCCGAGTTCAAGTTTTGCGAGATTGGTTTCGAGCCACGTTTTGACTGTCGCTTTGTCGTTTGCGGTCTGCATATCGACAGTCCACGTCTGAACGGCCTCTATCGCGGCTTTTGCCGCGGTTACCGCGTCTTCATTGTCGGCTGCCGGGTTCGCCGCGTTTGTCACGGTCAGCGTGTATAGTACTGCCGTGCCGTTTTGCGGGGTTACGGTGAACGTCCACGTTTTGCCGTTGTCCGTTGTCTTGGGATTGCTGGCGGTCGCCCTGTGGTACGCGGGGGTGACCGTGACGCTGCTCACCTCCGCGCCATACGGGATTTCGGCGGTGAACGCGGTTCCCTCGCCGGTTGTCGCCGTGACGCTGGTCTGTACGTCGTAGTATACGACGACGGACGCAACGCCCGCGTCGGAGGCGCGTGTAAACGCGTCGGACATGACGTACAACGGGTTTTGGCCTGTCAGCATACGCTCATACGCCACGAGCGCATAGGCGGCCTGTTCCGTCGCCATCGTGCTTGTGGTTATATTATCTCCCTCGCCGAACCAACCCTCCGCATTGTAATTCGTCAGCATTGCTGTCAGAAGGTTTTGTCCTCCCGTTGTTTCCCAGCTTGCCGGATCGGTTCCGAGCGCGCTGAGAGCCGTTATTACCTGAGCCGCGCTGCACGTGCTGTTTTCAACCGCGTTGCCAAAACCAGCAAAGCCGCCGTTTTCTTTCTGCTGCGCTTTCAGCCACGCGAGCGCTTTGTCAATCGCGGCGTGAACGGTTATACTGGTGTTATATGACGGCGCGAGGGCTTGGATCGCCATAGCCGTCGTGTCGATATCGGGGAGCGTGTCACTATCGCTCCAACCGCCGCCCTCAAGCTGTTTGTCTAAAAGCCTCTTTATCAGCCCGTCGCCGACTGTTTCCGTTCCTTCATACTCGTCGTACGTTATTTCTCCGCGCGCGCCGTCGTAGGGCTTGGAATCCAGCGCCAGCAAGGCGAAAATCAGCGCGTTGTTGTGCCCTGTGTTGAAGTCGGAATCTTTATACATCGCTGTGAGGTCAACCGGCGATTCGCCGTAGGCGGACGCGTCTATGCCGAGCGATGAGAGCGCGAGCGTTATGCGCTCCCTGTCTGTTATCGACGTCGAGTCGCTGTCGGCAGTTGCCAACGCAGCGTCGAGATTTGCTAGGTACGCGCTCACAATGGCGTCAGTTATCGCGCCGCCTCGGGCGAGGGCGAGTACCGCCCATTCGCCGCCCTGTGAATTGACTATCGGGGCGGGTGTGCTCGTTTTGATGTGCTCCAAAGCCGCGCTTAGGGCTTCCGCCGCCGTAACTGTGGGCAGCGGAGTAGTGACGCCGCCTGTTTTCTCCGCCGCAATTAAATTTTCATAGGCGGTTTTGTAGGGCTCATACCGTGTGAACAAGCTGTTGAAATAGACGTTTGATCCGAAAAATGTTTTCGTATTTTTCAGCGTATTGAACGCGGAACGGGCCGCCGTGACCGCTTGTGTCCGCCCGTCGCCTGTCTTGCCTTCAATCTCGTCTATCGCAGCCTTGACGGGATCGAAAATCGCTGTGATCTCATCGGCGATTTTCCACGTCATACGCTCCGCAAACTCATCGTTGCCGCTCGCGAAACGCGTTTTTAGATCATCAGCCGTCCATCCCGGTAAAGCTTCGGCAATATACGCCGTTATATCATCGTCAGATACGCCGCTGTCGCGCAGTACGGCAATCGCCCACGCCCTCTCGGGGGAAGTATACGCAGCCAATCTCGTGGGCACTCTGCAATCTTTTTCTTTAGCGTTGCTGCCCTCCAAGCCTGCCCATGTCTGCACTTCGCCGCCGTAAAGCTTCCAACTGCCGGAACCAAGGTCGCAGAACACCCCGTTCATCCCATAGGTTGCGCCACCCGGATAGCCGTTGTACGTATCGACAACTCTGTAGCGTTGCAGCGTTGGGTCAACTCCGGCGAAGTTCAGGAACAACCCGAACGCACCTCCGTGCGCGTCAATGAACCACGTGCCGCCCGCGTAGTCTTTCGGGTACGCCTTGTTCATCGCCGACATAAACGCCTCAATCGCGGTCGCGCCGCGCGGGACTTTTACAATCGTCGGTTCAAGCACATTCAGCGCGGAAACCACAGTTTCGACCCAATCGCTCTTGTCCCATTCCGATAGCGTTATGTCGTAGGTTTTCACTATCACGTCCGCGTCGCCGAGTTTCGCCGCCAGAGTGATATGCGTTATCTCCTCCGGCAGTTCCTCCGTCCGCAGGAACGCTGTGTACTGCCCCTTAACGGATGGTCTGTAACCGTTTTCATCCGCACCGGAACCGCCAAAGCCGGCGGCTAAACTCGCGTTTATTTCCCTTATCGGGATTTTCTTCTCAAGCTGCTCCGCAGTAAATTTGCCTTCATAAATCGCAAAGTATATTGGCCTTGTACCCTCTAAATCACCGCTGAGACTATATTCAAACCAAAACCGAACAATATCTCCGGCATGGTATTCCGTTGAATCGGTTGACAGCGATTTACCGGGAGCGCCAGTGAGCAGATAGCCTTTTTCGTTAATGGCGGTACTGAACCCACCATCTCCGCCCGTACGTACCTCTATACGGCTGTTGCCTAAACTTAGCTTCACTGGAGCAAACACGGCGCGGTACACGGTATCCTGCGTGATCGTCACAGTCGCGACGGCACCTTGCGCGGTGGCGGCATCATCGGTAGTCCAGTCCACGCCGCCTGGATTCGACACCGTCGAATATTCCCAGTGGTCGAAGCCGTACCCGAGGGCAGGCGTCGCGGTAAGGATGAAACTGTTATTTGCCCTCGGTTCCGCCTCAGTTACCGTCCCATGTTCGACATTGCTTGTGATTACTGAAATATTTGATACGCTTGATGTACTTTGAATAATAGGCTCAACTATCACATTTGGAGTGGTGTCTACATTATATTCATATGTTCCATCGCATATCCACACCCCGCCCAAGCCGCCGCTGGACATCCCAATGGAAACTGTTGGAATCGTGCTGTTACTCAACCAAACAATGCAAGTGTAACTATCGTCCCAGTGGTCTTCATTGTACACAACCGGGATTGCATCTCCGATTTTTATGCTCCACCCAACCAACGTGTAGCCATCGGCAATTGAGGCAACAACTCCTCCAAGCTGACCGTATGAATCGTACGACGGTGTTTCCCCATTTTTAACAGCCAAAGTACTTGCCGTGTCAATGGCAGCAAACACCACATTTGCACCACTTGCGTACTCGCCTGTGTAGCGAAAGGTTCCTTCAGCTGCCAAAGCAACACTTGGTATAAGCGATAAAACAAGCATTGCTACCAACAAAATAGAAAGCGTGCGCCTAAACATAACAATTAGGGTGGCTGCTTCTCACAACCACCCTTCACACTGTTCTTCAAGGAGTGGAGCGGGGGCTGCGAGACAGCCCCCGCCCTCCTTCCGGTTATATAAATTTTGCTGTTCTCTTTTGTTGATTAGTTGAAAATATACAACGTATTACTGTCATCTCCATATATGATGTATCCACCGTCAGACGCAAATCCTTGCAGAGCGTACGTTCCTATCACTCCAGCGGGATTGGATGGATTCCACGCCAAACTTGGAACCGGAGAACTCAGATTGGTAAGCCCGACCTTGTAACAATATCCATTGTGGTTTGCAACAGGCGGACTATCTCCAGAATGATTGGCATTTGTGGTGAAGTAGACGTAATCGGCCCTTTGTGCCGGCGGTGCTGTTACGCTGTACACAATCGGGCTTGACTGCACCGGGTCGCCGTCGTAGATGATGACAGGCGCATTTGAACTGAATCCGTTTACCGCAACCGCTAATACTCCGCCAATGCCGTTGAACTCGGAATCATAACCGTAGACTCCCGCATAAATATAGCCGTTTGCGGAAATCACAGGCGTGGACGTAGAACTCGTCGCACCGGTGATTGCTGCACTGAGGTCAACGGCAACCGGAGCCGGAGCCGAGATTATCGTGCTTATCGGAATCTGCCATAAAGACGCATTCTGGCCTGTGAAATATACATTTGTTTTTGTTGAATCAACCGCAACACTTGAACGTATATGCGGTGTCCCGTCTATCTGGATGTTGTTAGCCGACGTGTTGAACGCGGTGACGGGGCAAATATATATGTATCCGCCGTCACCGCCGAACACGGCGTAGTCATTGCCGCTGACCGTCACAACCACCGCGCCCGCGCCATAGAAGTCGTCGGCAGGATACGAAATATTTGTTGGGTTAAATATCGCCGTTGCGCCGCTTGTGGTATCGTACTGGTAATAGCTGCGGTCTCCCTCATATACGCCCCAGTAGATAAACAGCACTTCTTCTTCGTCAATGGTAGTAGTACCGTAGCTAATCGGGGTATTCGATTGACCGTAGCCCGTCTTCAGCAGCACCGGAAGAGGTGTTCCAGGAGAGCCCACGTCCACCGACCAAAGATTCCAGCCGGAGGTCAGAAACTGAATGCTTGTCGCCGTGATATCCGTGTTGCTCGTGTTGTTGACCGAAAACATCACGTTGTACGTATCGGCGGGAACAATATCCCCACTGTTGTTGTATAGTGTCCAGTCGCCGCCAAAATACGACGCTGTGCCGAAATCAATATTTTCGCCGCCCGTAGTTGAGCGCAGAGTAACGTCGCCTGTAAATCCGGAGGCGGTAGTATTGACATCTGTAGCCAACTGAGGCGCCCAGAAGTCCGACGGAACAACGAGCCCGTTATAAGTAATAATTGTATTCGTGTTTGCCGGAAAATCGAAAGCCGTAATCGGATCGTCATTCGCATCCACCCAATCTGTCACACCTGATGTGGCAAGCTGGTTGGTGTAGAACGTCGTCGCCGCGTACAGCGTCGTGCCGTCCAGATACGGCGTCGAAAGCTGCTGTACGTTGTTCGCGTTGGCGTCAAGGCGGATGTCAAATGCCGTCGCGGCGGTTGACAGGGTTGTCGCGTGGAGACGCGCGCCGCCGTTGTAGCCGCTGGATATTCCGCCGTTGTATACCGTGTACGCGACGCCGCCGCTGATGACGGAGGTCGTATCAACGCCGGAATACACGTCGGTTCCGATCGTGCCGCTTGTCGGCAGTGTTACCGTTGTCGCTGTTGTGGTCGAAGCTGTCGGCGGCGTGCCGTTGTTGATAGTGCCGTTGTTTGTATAGTCGCTCTGGAAGCTTTCCCAGCCGGACGGCTGAGACGCGAGCGCGACGATGCCTGCATTTATGCCGAGTGCGAGGATGAGCACGAGAATCATGCTCAGGGATTTCCTGAAAGAATTTTTCATTGCGGTTACTCCTAAAATAAATTTTGGGTCTTGTACTTTTGTTGAATGGGTCGCGGTGCGGTCGGTGGTTTACGCTTTGCCGGGGGCGGGGTCGCGTTGCGTTGGTGATACTTGCGTTGCCGTGGGTCAGGTCATGCGTCGCCTGTGATGGGGTTCGCTGTTCCGTCGGCTGCCGCCGTGTCTCCCTTTGGTCCGCTTTCTCCGCGGAGGATAGCCGCCGCGGGGAGAGCTGCGTGTTCCGTTGGCGTCAATTCAGTCATTTCTGAGCCCTCCTGTGCTCTCCGGCGCGCGTCGCCGCGCCGCCGTATGTCGGATGTTTACAATTATATATAAACGGCGCGGTGCGCCGGATATATAACTTGAGTTGCGTTCCCGCGCGGCGGGGGCGTTTCCGGTGTTGGTCTTCGACCAACACCGGTGCGGCGTTTTTTTGCGTGAGGGGTACCCCTCACGATTCCCGTCTGCGGACGGGGGCGTCCGCCTCGCGCGGACAATGTTGTCACGAAACGGCCGTCTCACGTAGGGGACGGCGTCCTCGACGTCCCTGTTCCCGTAGGGGCGGATGGCGATCCGCCCGCGGGTTTGGATTTACCGTCTGCGGTTTTGGCGCGGCGCGTGGGAATTGCGGGATGCGGTGCGACGCGCGGAGATCGCGGGGCGTCGGGGACGCCGCCCCCTACGGGGGGATATGCGGCGGGGCGATTGCCATCGCCCCCTACGGAGGACGCGGCGAACATAAAAGCGCGCTCCGATTGGGTTTACCGGAGCGCGCTTAACATACTGAAACGTATATATGGTATGTGTAAGGGCGGCTCCGTATCGCGGGGAGCAAGCTTTCACTTCTTCGCAACGTATCGGACTTATCTTGCAGCCGGCTGCCGCATGAATTACCGTGACCCGTTCGCGGAGGATTCTCACCTCCATTCCATTCTTTGCGCCGGGCGTGAAATCACCCGGTGCGCGAAGAAGCGTTACCGTTATTCAATTTAAGGGCATTTTACCACAGCCTTCCGCGGTTGTCAAGCCCTTTTTTGAGGTATTTTTATAATTTTATTTCGATTTTTGGTATTATCGTCCTATCTTTTTGCTCGGACGCGTTTATTTTATATGAGTATGATTTTCGATATGCTCCTCGCAGTAGCAGTGGAAGCCCTCGCAACGGGAGCAGTAGCGGAATTGAAGCTCGGGGTTTGATACGTCCGTGCGGCCGCAGATTTCGCATTTGTGGCGGTACGGCGTGCTTTCGGCGCCGCGGCGGGCGCCGCTTGATGCGCGCCTGAAATTTACGTTTACGATATTGGATTTGGCGCGCGCGCGAAGCGTCCGCAGGCCGGGCACGCCGCAGATGAGCAGGAAATTCAAAACCGATACGACGGGGGCAAGCGCGTAAAAATACAGCCCCGCAACGGTAAATTGAACGATTGAATACGCGAAAAGCGCCGCGTCAAGCCACGCGAGCCACTTTATCTTTACGGGGATGATGAAGAACAGCATCACTCTGTTGTCCGGGAAAAGCGCCGCGAAGGCGAAGAACATCGAAAGGTTCAGATACATCGGCGTGAGAAAAACGTAGGCGAGCCCCGTCAAGTAAGTCGCGAGCGAATAGACGACGTTCAGCAATATCCCCGCGCAGTAAAAGATAGTAAGCTTCCCCGCGCCCCATTCGCGCTCGAGCGTCGTGCCGATGAAATAGTAAAAATACAGCGTTATCGCGGAGAACACGATGTTGTCGCCCAGCGGCGTGAGTATCCACGTGACGACGCGCCATATCTCGCCGCGGAGCACAAGCCGCGGGTCGAAAGCCAAAAAGCCCAAAAGCGCGCCTTGCGTGTCGATAAGGCTGATAACGAGCACGGCGACGGACGCCGTGACGACGTACAGCATAAGCCGCCTGATGCCAAAACGCCTGTGCGTCAGGCAGAAACGGTCGATTTTGTCTGATAGGAATTTCACTGCTGACCTCCGAAACTGTAATGTATTTTTTGAACGGGCGCTTTTGCGGCCCGTATCCGCGGAGCGATGCCTTGCCTGAGAATATTTTAACACGCTTTTCCGGAAACGCAAGCTGCTTGAATGTAAATTATTTTTTTATAGCTTGCATCAGGCAAAATATAAGTGCGCCGCGGCTTAAATTAAAGCGCGTGCGCGCGGAGCGCGCACATACGCAAAAAATCGTCTTGACAACGCGGCGCGCAGCGTTTAATATACTTAAAAATATTTAATTAAATATTTTTAAGTTTTCGACATAAGGAGCCATTAAAAATGACAACACTTGAAAAGGTCGCGAAAGCGGTCGCGGACAGGACGGGGCGTGAGGTATCCGAAATAACGGCTGAGACTGACGTGCGCGAGGACCTCGGCATGGACTCTCTCGACGCCGTAGAGCTCTTGATGGAGCTCGAAGAGGAGTTCGGCATCACGCTGCCGTCCGAGAAGACCGCCGACCTCAAAACAGTCGGGGAGATTGCCGCGCTCATCGACGCCCTCGCCGGTCAATAGAGCTATGACCGAGGTCAAACAGCTCGCGGAGCTGCTCGCCGCCTATGGCCTGACGCGGCTTGAGTACGAAAAGGACGGCCTGCGTATCGCGCTCGAACGCCGCGGGCCGCTCCCTGCCTCCGCCCCGATCCGCGTCCCCGCCCCGGACTCAGCTTCCCGCGCGCCCGCGGGAACCCCCGTGACGTCGCCGCTCGTCGGAATCGTATACGGCGCGCCGAAGCCCGGGGCGCCGCCCTTTGTCACTGTCGGCCAGCGCGTAAAAAAAGGCGACGCGCTCTGCGTTATAGAGGCGATGAAAACTTTTTCCGAGATACCATCCCCGCGCGACGGCGAGATTTTGGATATATTGTTTGAAGACGGCCAGCTCGCCGAATACGGCGCCGTCCTTTTTACATTGGGATAGCTTTAGGCTATATTTATGGTATGACGCTATGCTGAAACGGATACTCGTCGCCAACAGAGGCGAGATCGCGGCGCGCG
>JAISAA010000350.1 GCA_031266955.1 Oscillospiraceae bacterium
GCAAAGGCGCTGTCCGTCGCGGGTATCCGAAAATATACCGTGCGCGATCTTCCCGTCCAGCCTAAAGCCGCAAACGCGACGGCGTTTTCGCTAATGGTCGCCGCCGTCCATTGCGCGGATGCTCCGACTCTGTATTCAAGCGTACCGTTTCCGACTTTGATATTCTCCGCCGCGTAATCCACACTCATTCCGGTCGGCGCGTCCGGACGATTGGCAAACTCCAATTTTATCTCCGGCTGCGCTTTTGCGCCGATGTAATTATCCGCCGCCGTGCGGTACGTAAGCGTTCCGCCGCTTGAAAGCTGCTCTTCCGTCAAAGCGATAAAGCCCGCTCCCGTGCTGAGGGCCTTTGTCCCCCAATCGTCAAAGCTGTACTCAACGCCGGCGGGGACGTTGCCCGCCGGCGACTGTATTCTTTCGCGGGCGTAGCTTACGGTGAGCTCGCCGGGGATCGGGTACACGCGCACGCCTTTCATATACACGCCGCCGTTCGTCAGGCGCGTCACTACCTGATATGTTGTGCCGGGTTCGAGCTTGTCGAACTCGACAGCTTCATCGTCATTCGCGGCTGCGGTGAATTTTAATATTTGACCGCTTGTGATATCTACAAGCGCGTATGTATAGCCGGCTTTTGTGTCGCTGACCGTGATCGTGTCTTCTGCGCCGCCGCCTGTGCGCTCTATCTGATCCGCCTTGAGATCGACGCCCGTGACGGATTCGCCGTCGCTCGACGGAGTTGTGATCTTTATCGCAGCCGACCCGTCGGCATAAGCCGCCGCGTAGTCTATTTCCGAATAACCGTAAGGCCGCGCCACGAGGTAGTAGGTCTTTCCCTGCTCAAGCCCCGTGAAGTCCAGATCGCCGCCGCCGTTTTTCCACTCTCCGGCCGGCGTATAGGTATCGGGTTCGCCGTTGACGTCCGCCAGAAGCGCGTACTGGACGTCGTTGCGCGATTTCTCGACGGTGATAAAGGCGTTATTGGCAGTGTCATTGGTTTCGTCGATCCCCGCCGTCACAGCCGCCACAAAATTATCGTCGCCGTCTTTGGCGGGCATTATTTTTACGTCCATATAATAGCCGTCGTCGAGCACGTCGGCGGGGAAGATGTTCGTGCCGAGGCCCTCGTTTATCGCGGCGGCGGGGATGCCGATAACGCGATAGGTCTTGCCCGGCGTAAGCCCTATGAACGTGAGCACGCCGCCGTCGCCGAGGTTCGCGTACCACTGCTTGCCGTCGCCGAGGCCGGAGGTAGGCTCTCTGCCCGCCGCCACGGTAGCGCCCGCGCCGTCCGGGTCATAGCTCGCCGTCACGTCGTACAGCGTAATAGCGCTCGACCCGCGCAGCTCCGTAAGGCCGTAAGCGAAACCGGAACGCGTATCGACCGTAAGCTCCGTCTCGCCCGTGTAGCTGATCTCCTGACTGGCCGTGATCTCCGTGCCCGAGGCGAAGGTGATGTTGTCGAGGATATTGCCGCTGGCAGCGCCGCTGGGGGATGATACTGAAACGAAACCGAACACTGTCGTGCCTTGACCGGCGGGAACGGTGTAGGAACCCGCGCGCGTGAACCAACTGCCATTGCGCCGCGCCGCCGAAATGAATACGTAATAGGGTTTGCCGCCGTAGGTAGTGGAATAGGAGCGGTCAATGTCGTTAAAGGTGCTACCGTTATTCGCGTTATAGTTGGCGGGCGTCACTCCTGATTCCGCCAGAACCTGATTGACAATGGCGTTGAAATGCGTGTTCATGTTCACGCCGTAGTTGTACTCGCCTCCGTTTTCGGGCAGGGCGCAGGTTGGAGCCACCTGTGTGGGGTTGGGACCGTAGTCATACGTAAAAGGAGGGTTAAACAGGTTTGATTTGCGCGTATTAATTGTTGCTCCATTAAATTCGGAACCGACATTGTTCCAATAGTTCGTGACGCCCATGTCGCCGTAATCAGAATACTCATTGATAGCCGGACCGATGACCACGGCCATAACATCGGGGTTTGAGTTATTCACTTGTTTGGTTCTCGCTCCGTGATCAAGCTTCCATTCATATATCTTACCCGGAACGGTGGCGATCTCCTGATAGATGGTTGAGCTTCTAAAAGCGGAGAGTTCCGCCGCCGCAGTAGTGTTGGCCGCCAGATAGCCGGAACCGATCTCCAACTGTTTGCCTGTTGAACTGTCGCGCCCGTCGGGGGTTCCTTCGTGTGTCGTGTTCCAATAGCCGGAGGACGGTGGGAATGAACGAAGAGGGCTGTAGGAGTTATTGGAATATGCCTGAAAGTCGCCGTACATAACGCGATCTTTCAGCGTCCTGTCCACGATCTTCGCCTCGGCTATGCGCGTGGTGGTTGTCGTCGGCTCTTTGCCTTCGGCGTTGTTTGTGATTTCTGCCCAATAGTAATAATAGTGTGTGCCGGCGTCGGCCGGAGCATCCGTCTTTGTTGTCAGCACGGCGCTGGTTCCGGTTGAATCCGGGTCATTGATTGCTGTGCCGTCGGTTCTGCTCGGATCGTTGACCTTTTCCGTAAACGGTCCGGAGCGGTACCACTGATACGTCAGATAGCCGCCCTCGGGGCTGGACGCGGATACATAGAAGCGCGCGGTCGCGTTTTCGGCGTAGGTCGCGTCGGCGGGCTGGCGCAGTATGGACGGCGCGGCGGCACCCTCCGCGAGGGCCACGGTCGGCGGTATTATCTCCGGCAGTATGCCGGGCGGCAGCGCGGGCAGCAGCCCGAGAGCGAGCGCCGCCGCGAGCGCCAGAGACAGAGCCCGGCGTAAAAATCCGTGTATTTGCAAATGTTTTTTCATAGTGAGCCGCCTTTCGGCCATGTAACATTTTCACTAAAATGTTACATAGGCTGTTTTGGTACCGTTTTCAGCTTCTCCCGCAAGGACTTTCCGAAACGCGAGCGCCGTTCCTTTACGGCGTTTTCGCGTTTTCCGCGCCGCCGCGCACCCAAAAAAGCACTTAGTTGCAAGGGCTTTTTCGGCCATGTAACATTTTAGTGAAAATGTTACATAGGCCGGCGGACAAAAAAACGCGCGGGCGGGCAGTCGCGAGAAAGATGTTGATTATGGTCGAAACCTTCTATATGATACCACGTTCGGCGGCGCGTGTAAAGGGTTTTTGGTGAAATTATGAATCCGCTTCGCCTTTCAGTATGGCGGCCCAATCGCGCCGCCCGTAAATAAAACGCTCGATTACAACCGTTCGGGTCTCTTCCCTTACAGCGTAGAACACAAGATAATTGTGAACGGGGAAAAAGCGGATACCGCGGTCAGAGAGAAGCTCGTTATCCACAAGCGCGTGCCGCAACGGCATTTCCTCCAAAGAATAGATTGCAGCCTCGGCATCGTCCAGCAGGCGACCGGCGGCGTCTATGTTTTGAAGCTCCGTCGCAATGTATTTTGCGGCATCCAGCATATCCCGTTCGGCATCCTCCGTGATATCAACGCTGTACGCTTTCATTCAGCCCCCTCCGAATATCCGAGACGGCTTCTCGGAACGGGCGGACGCGCCCCGCCTTTTCAGACTCAATACCTTCCTCCAAAAGGCGGCATAGCTCAAATTTGCCGCAGAGCCGTTCATATTCCTCTATGCTCATAACGGCCAGATCGCCTTTTCCGTTTTTCGTGATGAATACGGGCTCGGAATACCGGTGGCAAAAGGTTGATATCTCGTTGTACTTATTTCTTAAATCGGCGCTTGGTCTGATTGCCGGCATAAAAATCCCTCCGAACTTTTGATACTCAGATTGTATCATAATATGTATATGAA
>JAISAA010000017.1 GCA_031266955.1 Oscillospiraceae bacterium
GTCGTCATTCCGCGCAACGTGCGCGTGTCGGAGGCGCCGAGCCACGGCGAGCCCGTGCTGACCTACGACTCGGGCTCCCGCGGGGCGCTCGCGTACCGGGAGCTCGCGCGCGAGTTCCTAAAACGAAATTGAAAGGAGTGATCGCGATGGCAAACGCAAAAAACAGGGGACTTGGCGCCGGACTCGGCGCGCTGCTCGGCGGCTCGTCTCTCGCCGTATCGAGCGATTTTGAGTACATCCCGATAGAAAAGATCGAGCCGCGGCGCGGGCAGCCGCGCTCCGACTTCGGGGAATCGTCGCTCGACGAGCTCGCGTCGTCGATACGGGAGCACGGCGTGCTTTCGCCGCTGACGGTTCGGCCTTTAGATGACGGATTTTATCAGATCATCGCAGGGGAGCGCCGCTGGCGCGCCGCCCGCGCCGCCGGACTGTCCGAGCTGCCGGCGCGGATCGTATCCGCCGACGATTTGAAGGTCATGGAGATTTCTCTCGTCGAAAATTTGCAGCGGGAGGACCTTAACCCCGTCGAGGAGGCGGCCGGCTACCGCGCGCTCGGCGACGAATTCGGGCTGACGCAGGAGGACATCGCGAAGCGGATGGGCAAATCGCGCCCCGCCGTCGCGAATTCGCTGCGGCTGCTCTCTCTGCCGGACGAGCTTTTGGCGTTTATAAGAAACGGAGAGCTCGCCGCCGGCACGGCCCGCGCGCTCGCCGGTATATCGGACAAGGACGTTATGGTGAGCGCCGCGCGCGAAGCCGTGGAGCTCGGCCTCTCCACGCGCGACGCCGAACGGCTCGCGAAAAAGCTCGCCTCGGCGAGAAACGGGCCCGAAAACACGGAGCAGGACACGAACGCCGGCCGTATGGAAAAGATAAATTATATGGCGGAATACGAACGGGAGCTTTCCCGCGCGCTGGGACGAAAGGTCAGGATTTCCGCCGCGAAGAGGAATAGCGGGCGCGTGGAACTTGAATACTATGGAGACGAGGACCTTGAAAGGCTTATAAAAACCCTGTCCTCGCTCGCGGAGACGGAGGCGGACGTATGAGAGACGAAGCCGAAAACCGCGCCGGGTCGCGCCGCGCGGTCGTCAAGTACACCGCGATACTCTTCGCCGTCGTCCTTTTCTTCATCGCGCTGTCCTATTTCATCGGGGCGCGCAACGACAGCGCGGCGGAGGCGCTGCACGCGGAGAACGCCTCGGCCACGCGCAAGCTCGAGGCGCTGCAAGAAGAAAACGTCCGCTTGCAAAACGAGAACGAAGCGCTCTCCGCGAGGCTCTTAGAGCTTGAAACTGAGCTCGAAAAGCTCCGCCTCGACTGGGCGGAGGATTTAAGGCAAACGGAAGACCGGTACAAGGCGGATTACAACGAGCTTTTACAGAAATACAACGAATCGGTGAAACAAGAAGGAGCTGGGGAAAATGATTGATATAAGGATTATCAGAGAAGACCCGGAGGGCGTAAAAGAGCGGTATCTGCGCAAGCTCGCCAACGTCGGCGCGCAGATAGACCGAATAGTCGAGCTGGATCTGCGCCGCCGCGAGACGATAGTCTCCGTCGAAAACGACAAGGCGGAGCAAAACCGCGTTTCCAAGCAGATACCCGTAATGAAAAAGAGCGGCGAGGACACGTCTGAGACCATCGCCCTGATGAACGCGCTCAAAGAAAAGATACGCGCCGGCGAAAGCGCCTTGCGCGAAACGGAGGAAGAATACAGGACGCTGATGCTCGCCCTGCCGAACCTCCCGGACGAGGACTTATCGCCCGGAGGCAAGGAGAACAACGAGCCCCTGCGCTATTTCGGAAAACCGCACGAATTCGATTTTGAGCCGCGCCACCACGTCGATTTATGCACAAAGCTCGGGCTTATCGACTACGAGCGCGGCGTCAAGCTCGCCGGCAGCGGCTTGTGGGTGTACCGCGGCCTCGGCGCGCGGCTCGAATGGGCGCTGCTGAACTATTTCATAGATTCGCATATCGCCGACGGGTATGAGCTCGTGCTCGTGCCGCATATGCTTGAATACGAATGCGGGCTGACGGCGGGACAGTTCCCGAAATTCGACGACGAGGACTATTGGATAGCAAACCCGACGGACGGTCGGCGGCACTATATGCTCCCGACGGCGGAGCCCGCGCTCGTATCTCTGCACCGGGACGAAATTCTGACGGAGGCGGAGCTGCCGCGAAAATATATCGCCTACACGCCGTGCTTCCGCCGCGAAGCGGGCAGCTACGGCGCGGACGAGCGCGGAATGGTGCGCGGGCACCAGTTCAACAAGGTCGAAATGGTGCAGCTCACGCGCCCGGAGGATTCCGGCGACGCGTTCGACGAGCTTGTCGAAAAGGCGGAGAGGCTTGTAAAAGGTCTCGGCTTCCATTTCCGCACGGTCAAGCTCGCCGCGGGCGACTGCGGCTCCGCGATGGCGCGCACGTATGATATTGAGATACAGATACCGTCGATGGCGGGGTACAAGGAAATTTCGTCGATCTCAAATACGCGGGAATATCAGGCGCGGCGCGGTATGATACGCTTCCGCCGCGAGGCCACGGGACAGACCGAGTACGTCCACACGCTCAACGGCTCAGGCCTCGCGACGAGCAGGATTTTGCCGGCCCTTGTCGAGCAGAACCAGTTGAAGGACGGCAGCGTCGTCGTCCCCGAGATTTTGCGCAAATATCTCGGCGGGCTGGAGCTCATATCAGCGGGTGAGTGAGCTTTTCACGAAAACGCTCGTCTCCGGCATATCGGAGCTCGGCGTCGCTCTCCCCGACGGCGCGACCGAGAAATTCGCCCGCTTTTACGGGCTTTTGACGGAGAAAAACGCCGTAATGAACTTAACGGCGATACGGGGAGATGAAGAAACCGCGCGGCTGCACTTTTTGGACTCGTTGGCGCTGCTCGCACTGCCGCGCCTGTTTGACGCCCCGGCGGGAGCGCGGCTGCTCGACGTAGGCTCCGGCGCGGGCTTTCCCGGTATGGTTCTCGCCGCCGCGCGCCCGGAGCTGCGCGTCACGCTGCTCGACGCGCGCGAAAAGCGCGTCGACTTTCTGCGCGAGGCGGCGGCGGCGCTGGGGCTTGCGAACGTCGTCTGCGAAGCGGCGCGCGCGGAGGAGCTCGCCAAAACGCGCCGCGCGGGCTTCGAGCTCGTAACGGCGCGCGCCGTCGCGCGGCTGGACGCCCTGTGCGAAATGTGCTTGCCGCTGATAAGCGACGGCGGCGCGTTCGTCGCGATGAAGGGCGCGGACTGCGACGGGGAGATTGACGGCGCCCGCCGGGCGATAGAGCTTCTCGGCGGCGAGCTTGAGTCCGTGCGGGAATACGCGCTTCCGGGGATGGATATTATCCGCCGCGCCGCCGTCATACGAAAAACGCGCGAGTGCCCGCCGCAATACCCGCGCCGCTGGGCGGCGATACTGAAAAAGCCCCTGTGATCCGCGCGCAAAAAATCGAACCCGACAAATGTGATCAATATGTATGGATGAGTGATGATGCTGAATCTTGTAAAAGCGCTTCTTGACGAACCGGAGATCGCCCGGACGGTCGCCGCGGTAGAATCCGGCGCCTGCCCCGCCCTGATCTCCGGGCT
>JAISAA010000182.1 GCA_031266955.1 Oscillospiraceae bacterium
GCCGACAAATACGACGGCGTTCTGTCGCGGCTCAATCGGGTGAGCTATAACCGGCTCGCCTCGTGGATTACAGGCGAGAACTAAGGAGGCAGCGCTATGGCAAAGCAGGTAGTCAACACCGACAGGATAGCCGCTTCGGCGAACAAGCTGCGCACCGTGAACGGTAACATCAACAGCGAGTTTCGCACGTTGAAGAGCAAGGCAAAGCAGCTTGACGGCAACTGGAAAAGTCCGGCGGGCGAAACCGCCCGGACGACAATGTATCAATTGTTCAAGAACGGCGAAGCGCGTTCCGCGGTGCTTCAGAATTACGTCAATATGCTTGAACAGCAGGTCACCCCCGGGTACGCCGGCGCCGAAAGCGTCAACACGCAATTAGCGGATAAATTTAAGTGAGGTGCGAAGCTTGAAACAAACGCGTTCTGTTTGCGCTTTACGCGGCTTCGCGCCCATACTAATCTGAAATATAGTGCTTCGGCATTATATGAATAAAAAATTTTTTACAGGAGGCAATACAATGAAACTCGTAGTAGATCCCCCCGAGCTGCACAAGGCGTCTCAAAAATTCACCCAGCTGTCAGGCGACTATACCAACGTACATAACCGCCTGATAAACACCGCAAGCACTATGGGAGAGGCGTGGAAAGCCGCGGACAATCTCGCTTTTGTGGAACAGGTCACCGGATTTTGCGATGACCTGAAAGCGATGACGGAGCATCTGGAGCAAGCGGCACAGGCACTTGAACAGCAAGCTGTGAACTATGAAACAACGCGCGACAACAACATAACCGGCGTAAAACAATTGGCTAACTGAAGGAGGGAAAAGAAATGGCTACGCAGATCACCATTGACAGCGAACAGGTATTGGCTATCGCAACGCAAATCGAAAATGATAACCAGCAGCTTCAGCAGTTACTGAACGACAGCAAGGCGGCTATCGACAGCCTTTCGTCCTACTGGACGGGCAAAGCCTCAGACGAAACGCGTGCGTCGTATGAATCGTTCGCGGGAAAGTATTTTCAGACGTATTACGACGTCCTCGACCAGTACGTCAAGTTCTTGCGCAACAATGTGGCGGCGCAGTACGAGCAAACGGAGCAGGTCAACACCCAGCTCGCAGACGCGTTCAAGTAAGTAATTCGCGGAGGCCCGCCCTCTCGGGAAAATATCCCGGGAGGGCGGGATCGCGGGCCGCTTTTAGCTGTACTATGGGAGGATAACAATAATGGCTTTGATCGAGGTAAATCACAAGGTTTTGCGTAATGCTGCGGAAGCGGTGACCGCGTATTGCTCCGCGCAGGACAGAGAAATGCGTTCCGCCGATTCGGATGTAAAATCTATGCTTACCGCCGACTGGCTTGGAGCGGACGCGCAGGAATTTGGCCGTAAGTGGGAGGGCGTAGACGCTAACGATTCCACAACGGTGAAGCTTCGCGAGTCTCTGAAACGGTTTGGCGAGAGCCTTACCGCTTGCGCTAATGAGTATCAGTCAGCGCAGGAGGACGCTTATAATGAGGCGAACCGGTTGCCGAAATATTTAAACTGGTAAGTGTTTGTCTCGGCGTTATGAATAAGTGAACGTCGTTTATAACATATAAAGTTTCAAAAATTATTATAATCGGAGGGAAAACAAAATGAGTTACTGGTTAAGAATGTGGCGTAAGTACGCCGACTTCAACGGAAGGGACACGAGGGCCGAATATTGGTACGCGTGTCTTGTGAACATCATAATCGGCGTTGTGCTGTCCGTACTTTCGCAAGCGAGCGGGTTTTTCACAGTTGTTTCCTGGCTGTACAATCTTGCGGAGATAATTCCCGGCCTGGCGCTGTTCACGCGGCGGATGCACGACGTCGGAAAGTCCGGCAAGCTGTGGCTTGCGGAGGTGATTCCCCTTGTGCTGACCTATGCTGTTTTATTCGCCGGAATTTTAGGGCAGTCAATAGCCTTGATAATTCTGGGTCTTATATTCAGTCTCGCGTCGCTGGTTCTCGGTATCTATGTCATTGTACTGCTGGCAAAGCAAGGCGATTTCGGCGAAAATAAATACGGCGCCGACCCGCGGACAGTTGATATCCCTATCCCGGCGCCGGCGGCAAACGCGGTCTTCCGCTGCCCGGCCTGCGGGTGCGAGTATGACAAGCCGGCGGCCTTCTGCACGCGCTGCGGCGCGAAAATGGATTAAAGTAAAAATCCGGTAAAGGAGACTCTTATGCCAACGACCAGCGCACCGGCCCTATCCGGCACAACCTACCGTATCGAGTCTGAGCTCGGTTCGGGCGGCGGCGGTATTGTCTATAAGGCGTGGCATACGCGACTGCAGAAGTATGTCGTCATCAAAGAGCTCAAAAGCGGTTCCGCGGGCGATATTGAGACGCAGCGCAACGAGGTCGAGGCGCTGAAAAACGTCAAGAGCGCCTATCTGCCGCAGGTGCTCGACTTCATCACGGAGAACGGGCGCGTTTTCACCGTGATGGAATTCATCGAGGGCGAGAGCCTTGACAAGCTGTTGGAGCGCGGACGGGAATTTACGCAGCCGCAGGTCGTCAAATGGTACGGTCAGCTCGCGTCGGCGCTGGCGGTCATACACAAACAGAGTGTTTTTCACCGCGATATTAAGCCCGCGAACATTATGCTCACGCCGGGCGGCGACGTGTGCCTGATCGATTTCAACGCCGCGCTCGTCAGCGGGAACGACGTCCGGCTGATAAGCCGTAGCTTGGGCTACGCCTCGCCGGAGCAGTACGAGATATATGAGCAGTTCAAGAACCGCCTGAACGCGCTCAACGAGCCCATCCGCTCCAGCAACTCAAGCGCCGCTACGCAGCCGCCAGGAGCGGCTACGCCGCTCCTGTGTGACGACGACGACGACGATCAACGCACCGAACTCATTGATAACAGTGAGACTGCAGCCGATTTACCGGCATACGGCGCCGACACCCAAAAAACGGAGCTTGTCGCGCCCCCGGTATCCGACGGCGTCGACTGGAAGCGCTCGGATATTTACAGCCTCGGCGCGACGATGTATCACCTGCTGACGGGCAAGCGCCCGCCGGAAAGGGCGGCGGAAACGGTCGCCGCGTCCAAGCTCGGGCGCTACAGCGAGGGCGTTGTGTACGTTGTCGAGCAGTCTATGCGTCTGGCGCCGGCGGAACGATTTGCATCGGCCGCGAGCCTTTCAGAGGCTGTCCGAAACATACATAAGCACGACGCGCGCTGGAAGATATCGCAATCAAAAAGGCTCGCGGCTGCCGTCATCCTGCCGCTCACATTCGCGCTGTTCGCCGGAACGGCGCTGTTTGGCGGAAATGTTATGGCGCAGGAAAAAGAAGAACGCTACTACTCTTCGGTGTATGAGATAGAAAACGGCGCCGACCCGCAAGGCTCGTATGAATCCGCGCTGTCAATATTTTGGGACAGGATCGACCCGTACCGCGCTATGGCGGAGCGGTTGTGGAACGACGGAGAGCTGGATATCTGCCGAGAGTATATAGAGGCGAATCTCGGCAATATTGCGGAATTTCAGTCCGTTCCGGAAGCCTTGCGCGGCTTCGGCGACATTTACTATATACTCGGCAACTGCTACTACTATCAATCCGACGAGCAATCCGGCGCGCCGGATTACAACACCGCGCGGGACAATTTTGAGATAGCCGTGCAATTCGTAAAGGACAACTCCGTTTACTACCGCGATTACGCCATCTCGCTCGCGAGGACAGGTGAAATCGCGGAAGCGGAACGCGTGCTTGAAAAGGCGCAGGTGCTGAACCTTGATAAAGATTCTCTGAATCTGCTTAACGGCGAAATCGATTTCGCTAAACGTGAGTATGACGAGGCGGCCGATAGCTTCGCCGAGGTTATCGCGCAGACGGGCGACGACTATATGCGCTATCGCGCTTATCATGCCTCGGACGAGATTTTTAAGCTCCAAGGGCAGCCGGAACGCTCCGCCGTTCTGCTGTCTGACGGGTTAAATAAAATCCCCGTCAACCGTGTGCCGGAGATGACCGAACGCCTCGCGGACGCTTACGTCAAATGCGGCGAGTACGAAAAGGCGATAACGCTGTTTGAGCAGCTATCCGAAAACGGAGCGCCCCGGTTCAACATCTTGCAAAAC
>JAISAA010000195.1 GCA_031266955.1 Oscillospiraceae bacterium
GACGTATCTAAGAGAACGGGCAAACTACTGTTGACAGGCGGGGCGGTTATCCCGCCTGTTTCTGCGTGTTGATGCCCTGCAATTCTCCCTGCACCGCCGCAAAGGTAAAATCGTCGTGCTTTGCCGTGAGATAGGCGAGCATGGCGTAGGGGTCATGCCCGACGGCGGCGAGGTTATAGCGGTATTCGTCGTAGCCGGGGTGGGCCATTTCCGCGTTCCCGGCCTCGATCAGCAAATCCGTTTCCCACTCGGTATAGCGCAGTTCGGCCTCGTCAATGTCCGCGTCCTCCGCGAGATAGGACGTGCCGCCGATAGCGCCCGTGAGACCGTTGCCCACGGTGAGCGCACCGCCCGCGCAGGACTGCAACGCAACGACAAGCAGGAAGCACAGCAGGGCAATCAACATGCCCGCGGGGTGGCGCTTTACGAACGCGGCGGCGGCGCGGCCAACCTTCTCCACAGTCGAAACCGCCGCTTCGCCCGTCTTTTGGGCGGCTTTTTTCGCCGCCTCTTTCGCCTGTTTCCGGTATTGTTTTTTCAGCCGCCGTTTTTGCAAGGCGCGGTTTAAGGGATTGCTTTTCAAATCGGGGTGTTCTTGCGCCATCTCCCGGAAACGCAAATCCGCGCCTGCCTTGATGTTTTTCCGTTCCCACTTCTTGACGCGCCGCGCCGGGCGGGTTCGGTTGCGATGTTTCACGAAACGGACGGCGGAGCGCCCGGCCCGTTCGCCCAAAAGTTCCGATCGGTGGGCGGCCTCGACGCCGACGTTCTCGCGCTCAACCTCGTGGATTTTGCCGTGTACCGTCGCCCACGCCTCATAGCCCGCCGCCCGCGATAGGGTCTTGACCGGGCCGGGACGCTTGGGCGGCTTTTGGGCGGCGAGTTTTTCTTTCGCGGCGGTCAGCTTGCCGCCTGTTTTCTCGGCGCGAAGTTTGGATTTGTCAACGCGCCGCGCTTCTTTCGCCGCATTTTTGCCGGACTTGCCGGACTTCGGGTCGTCAGCCCGCCGCTTCATTTTTCAGATCTTCCGGGCGGGTCGTGAGCAGATTGTAGATTTCCCCGCGCGGGAAACGGTCTATGAACGGGATGGTCGTGTCGCCGAAAAACAAAAGCCCCTCGCCGGAGCCGCTGTGCGTCACATAGGACAGCTGGTGCGAGGATATGCCAAGCTGTTTCGCGAGTATCTCCCTGTCGCCCGACGCCTGCGACAGCATGACCATGAACTCGCTGTTTTCGAGGATATTTTCTATTTCCCTCGAAGCAAGCAGATCTTTCACATTCTGTGTAAGTGCGTTTGGAACACAGCCTTTCTTGCCTTGCGCTTCGCAGCCTGAATCAAAGAGTTAATACCTTCACAAATGGCGTTTGTCAGACGGCTTTTGAAATAGCACAGGATTTTGTCCTTATGGCGTTTTGGCGACGTCCTTCATAGGCTTCAACCGACAGTGACGCATCCGTGAATACAGGCTGTCAAAGTTGATTTTGGTTTGTTCAACGGTTTGAGCGATGTAAAAATCGTTGGGCTCCGCAACAATATGGAGTGCCGCCAGAAATGATAATCAGTAAAAGCAGTTTCTGGCGGCACTCCGAAATTCACTTATAAATTGATTATTAAAACGATCCGCCGACTGGCAATGAATTCGCGTGAATTGTAATACCAAAAATCATCGCGTCACAATAAATGATCGCCTGTGCGTAGCGCACCTTGTTTGTAGGAGACGCAATCCGCATTCCGGGTGCTATGTCATACGATGCACCGGCGCTCGGGTTCACAGGTTTGGCCGTCCACTCAACTTTTCGAGTGTCATTATCTGCAATTGATTCTGTAATAGTCTGAGAATTGGCGTTATAAGACCAACCCGTAGTGAAACTGCCCCCACCAGAGCCACCCGAACTCCCAAAGCTTCCGCTTAATGACAAAGACTGATTGTATGTCGCACCAGATACAATAGTGGTCGTTTGCAAATTAATGAAATCCGTATAATAGCAATGGATTCGGGTTTTATATTTTTCCACTTTATATCCTGAATTCGGATATGCTTTTACTTCAGCTAAAACATCATATATCTTTTGTAATGTTCCATTAACTAAGCCGTTGCCTTTAATATACCCATATACCGAACAATTAAGTGTACCATATATTGTTGTGTTATTAGGCCCATATACTGTCATCGTGCTATTGAATGTCGTATCTGCTATTGTGCTGGGTAAGGTTGCGCTCTGTGTAGAAACTCCACTTGAGAGAGTGCTTGCCTGCGCAATATTCTGTGTAAATTCTTTCGTGTCATCCGCTGCCCTAATTGCGACATCTAACACATCGAGTGGGTCAATAGGAATTGCCGGTGTCGAAATAATTTCATCATTATAATCAACCAATGTCTTTACCATTGAAAAATCCGATTCGGTGCTATATGCGGGAGCCGATATCTCAGGCTCGAATTCTGCGACGCTATTATTTGTTTCAGAAAGCGAACTGCCGTTGTTACCAGCCACTATTTCTTCGCCGAACACGGCATAATGATTCGCAAAGACATAGTTGCCGCCTAATTTGTATATCGAATATGCAATTAAAACAGCATCATTATACGTTGCCACAGTAGATTTAGGAATAGAGAGTGTTTCAGCGATTTCTTCTGCGCTTTCTTCGGGTGACGTAATAAATAAGATTTTATCAGCATCAACCAAGGATTTAGCGTCGTCAGCTATTAGCGAAAGCTCATCATAGGCTACAACGATAACATCGGAGTTCAATAGCTCTGCATGTTCAATATCATTATACACAGAAACTATTGCTAACTCTTCTGAGTAATCTCCGATAACGGCATATGCCGCTGCGTTGGGAAGAATCGATATAGCCAAAGAGAAAATCAGGAAAGCTATGATGATTCGATTTTTCATTTCTTATTAATTCCTTTCAATATTCAATAAAATTGAGAATCTATTGCCTATTTTTATAAAGCAACAGTCTGTTGCTATGGTTTTGAGGCGATATTGGTCTGTATCGGAAGCGCTACTGGTATTTCCAGGGGGGGGGGCTCAGGTTTTGCCGGGTATGCGCGCAGATAGACAGCGGTGTATTTCGGTTCTGCATCCGCGCTTTGCTGTTCACACATTCATAGGCTCTCTCACTCTCCAATCTTTTTGAAAAGCACTTCACGCGATTGCGCACCTCGCTTGATTTGCCCTTCTACTGTATATATGCCACCAGCGAGCCAAAATTGGAACGGAAAATAAAAAATATTTTTATTTTTTTAACGAGCGCCGAAATTATGCCGTATTACCAACGAAAAAGCAACGAGGCGGGTTTTCCCCGCCTCGCGCTTCGTTCGCCGTTAAGCTACAGCGTCACCGTATTCGTCGAGTGTGACCGTGAGCCAGTGCCGCTGCTGTTCGCCGCATAAAAGGTCACGCTTGCGTAATATTGCTTCCCGGCTGTTCCGGTGTAGCCTACAGAGGAACTGTAGGTTGCGCAATTACTCCCCGTTAGACCCGTTGTCGCCGGGCTGGTGAGCGTAGCCAAAAGCGACCACGCAGCCGTGCTTGAACTCCTTACATAGATTTTTATAGAGCTCACGCCGAGCGTCGTCATCGTGCCCGTGGCGTCAACATCAAACGATATCGTCATTGTCGTCGAGGATTTCGTGATATTCGCGGAATAGGCCTCAAAAAAATCGCTCGCTTTCAGTACGCTTAAAGCAAGTGCCGACGGAGCTGTTATTGTCGCAATGACAAGGGCAATAGCGATGATTACAGACAGTTTCTTTTTCATTAGAATATTCACCTTTCATAAATGGAGTCGATTATTTTATACAGCGTGTCTACGCCGACGCTTTCGGAAACGGAAATATAGCAATCGTATTCGTCGTTTGTCCATGCGGCTTTTATCCGCGCGTTGTTCGTCATAATGTAGTGCGTGACGCCCTCTTTTTCGTAAACTGTAAGCTTGCGGTCATCCTTTTCGTATACCAAGTCTGTACCATTGGGATTTGACTTGATGCTTACAATTACCGAGTGATTTTCGTCCTTTTCAAACAACGCAAATAACTTTGAAAGCGTTGTATCTCCGTCAATGACAAATTCCTTTTCTTCAAACCCATCCGGAAGCCACGTCGGCGCGAGCGGTTCCGTTATACCGTATTCCTCCAGTACGCGGAGCATATCGGGATAATCCACTTCTTTATCCGCGGACGATACCGGCATATACGGCGTCGGTTCCTCGATGATATATTCGCCCCCTTTCTCAAATGTAAAAATCTCGTCTGTCCACCGCGCTATGGCATGTCTTATCGGTGGTACAGCTATTGCGGTAACGACCGTCGCCATAGTCGTCACGACCGCGACCGCAGCCGCAAGCGGTATGCGCAAAACGCGCCGGTGTTTCCATCCCGATAAACGCGTCGGGCGGCGTGAGTTGTTGTTTTTGCGCATCTGAGCTTGGATTTCGGCCTCGGCGATATCGGCTATGCTTTTTACATACTCTACGCGATCTTTATCGTTTCGGACTTGCTGGAACCGCTCCCACGCCGCGTCGGCGTCGAGCTTTACCGCGTCGGGGCGTGCGAGATATGCGTCCGTCAGCTTGTCAAGGTAGTCTATATCCCATTCGTCGTCAAGCGTAGCTATGCGTATCATTTCCTCAAGCTGCTCCGTTGTCAGTCCGCCGAGCGCGCCGGAAGCTCCGGTATTGTTTTGCCGAACATCAGACATTGCTTTTTCACCTCCTTAATAATATATATGCCATCAGCGGGCTAAAATTGGAACGGGAAAATATGAAAATTTTCTGAATTAAAAAGCTCATGTTTTTAGAACCGCTCCTCTCCGAAAAGTTTTCTCGCTTTGTTGCTCGCTTTTTGCAGACGCTTCGCGCAGGCGGCATACTCAATACCGAGTTCTTCCGCGATCTCGGCTATCGTATACCTTTCAATATATGCTCTTTTCAGTAAGTGCCATTCGTCGGCCTTGAACATTGAACTGAGCTCAAGCATCTTGAACGCTTCGTCCTCGGCGGAGTTTGATGTGGAATCCTCCATATCCTCTGTGTACGCCGATTGCTCTACGAACGCTTTTTGAATATTCAAGTGAGAACGATATTCGCGCTTCAGGACGAATTGCAGCGCATTGACTAACCAACCGCGTGGATTCGGACTTTGCATTACGCTGTCTATCTTTTGACTTGCAAGCAGAAACACATCCTGAACTAATTCCTCCGCGCGATGATAATCCCTGATGTTCATATATGCGTAAGAATAAAGCCTGTCTTTCATCTCTTGATACAGTTCCGCCAAGAAATCATCTTTTTCTCTGTTCATAAGTCTGCTCCCACCTCGCACTCTTTATTTAATATAGCATAAAACCTCAAATTTGCAATGGATATTTACAATCGCTTTTCCCGCAGCTTACGGATAAGGCAACGCATCGTCGCTAAAACGATATCGCGCTCATCCTTGGTGCAAGAGAGGATTTCCCGTATTATCGGCTCCTGCTCCGGCGTGTACAGCATTTCATCGGTATTGAAAATGTGACCGGCGGAGATATCAAGCGCGCGCATAAGCTTCCACAGCACCTCAAATGTAGGATGCCTTTGGTTATGCTCAATCGCGATAACAGTTCGCAGCGAAATTCCTGTTATTTCCGCCAACCTCGCCTGCGTCAGCCCTTTTTCCTCCCTCGCACGGCGGATGATCCCACCTGAGCAAGGCACATCATTACGCACAAAACGTCACCTCTGACGTATTGTAACCTATTGCGCTCTAAAAGATAATGCCCTTGCGCGTCACATTGGTGTGCAATTTTCTGCGGTAGGTTCTGATTTTTTCGCTTATCAGGAATGAGGCCGCACCGAGCTTTGACGGCTTTTGCCTCGAGAGGTACGTGCCTGATATGAAAAGAGCCCTGTGGTATTGCATCCGCGCTCCGCCGCGCGCCCCAACACCCAAAAAACAGGAAAGGAGGACGCACTTATGGATAAATCACGTGAAAAAGTCACGGCAATGCTGAAATCACATCCGCTGAAAAAGCGGCGCATAGAACAGCTCCGGTACGAGCTGTCGAACCCGCCGGCAGTGAGCGAAACCGAGCTGTTGTCGAGCCTGTCCGTCGGCGGCGCGCCGCTTGACGCGGTTCCCGCCTCCGGGCAGATATCCGACCGGACAATGCTGATAGCTATGCGGTACGGGGATACGGCGCGGCGTATGAACCACGAAGCGAAAGCGCAGATAGCCCGCGAGCTCCGCGAGTTAGAGCACGAAACCGGGCGTTTGGAGCATTACATATCCCTGCTCGACGAAATACAGGCGCAAATAATACGCCTGCATTATCTCGACGGGAAGTCTTGGTCGGATATCCAGACGGCTACGGAGCTGTCGGAAAAAACGCTCATAAAGCGATGCAAGACCGGCATTGACTCGCTCGCTGAAATGTACGCGTTCATCGAAGATTTGAACTCGAACTGACGGCGGCGCATAACGCAAAAAAGGGAGGCGGCGTTTTCGCCGTCTCCCTCGCCTGTACCGCAATATATGACTAAACCCTCGCCAGAACGATCTCCTCCGCGACGCTCTCCGTCGTCAGCTCGCTCGTCCTGTAAATCACATCGCAAAACGGCGTCAAACTGAACCCCATCCCCGGCGACTCCGCGTCAAGCAGCACGCCCGTCACCGTGAACCCGCGCGCCGCTTTCTCATTTCCGAATTCATCGGCGAACTCATCCGCAAGCGCGCAGATACCGTCCGTAACGAATACGATATCCGCGTTTTCAAAACCCTCGGCGTTGATGATACGCAGCGCCTCCGCGAGCGGCGTCTCAAAGTCCGTACCTCCGCCGAGGAAGGTTTCCGCCGCCGTGAATATATCTTCCGTCGCGTATTGCCCTTTGCGGAATATATCAGTCTTGAAGCTGCCCTTGTCCGAAAAATGCACAAGCGCGAAGCTTCTTCCGTCTCGCCCCGCCGCATCAAGCAGCGTCAGCGCGAGAGCTTTTCCCCACGCGGCGACGTCGCTCGTGGAGTCGGATTCATCGAGACACATTATGATATCACCGCCGCCCTTGAATACCGCCTCCCGGCGTTTGTACTGCAACAGGCGTTTGCGCTGATGCTTGCGCAGAAACAGCGGAAGCGTCTCCTTCAGCGCGAGCGAGGCGAGCTCCGAGGAAACGACGCGTGAAAGGTCGTTCCCGTATTCAAGAGAATACTTCTCCCCGCGCCCGTAGGCGTAGCCGTTCTTTCGGGATTTCGCCGCCATCTCCTTGAATCTGCCGAGATACTTTGTGATTTCGCGGAGCGTCTCGCTCCGGCGCACTTTGTCAATGATCTCTTGATCAAGCTCCGACTGATTCTTGTCAGAGCCGCCGCCTCCGTCGCCCCACGCGGCGAGCGCGAGCGCCGTTTCATCGGCTTTTTCTTTCGCCGAAAGCATCGCTTGGACGATCAGCAATTTAACGGCTTCGGCGTTCGTTTGCAGATTTTCGCGTATTATGCGCTCCACAGCCGCGGCTTGCCGGGCTTTGCCTTCGAGCGCGTTTGCCGCTTTGAGGATATTTCCATCGTTGTGTGACGAAAGGCGCCGTTCTAACGTCTCGCGCAGACTGTTTTCTTTTTCCCGCAGCTTCTCTAATACGTTCAGCAGCTTCTTTCCGCCGTTTGCCGTTTCGAGAAAGCTATCGAGGTTTTCCGCGATGTGTTCTACGAACTCCGACGCCGCTTCATACGCCGGCAGCCGCCGCCCCTCGCAGACCGCTTTGAGCGCGGCGTGATCCTCGCCGTCTGTCATATCCTTGAGGATACGGCTGTTGATGAGCCTTGCGGTATCGGACAATTCGCTCTCGTCGTTCTTTCGCGGACTTAACGAATAGAAGCTCTGGAACACATCTCTCATCTCTCCGGCGCGGCCTCGAACGTCAAAAGCTCCCGGGCGCTCTCCGCTTTCGGCTTTAACATAGCCATCTTGCGGAACGCCGTAGATACGTCCTCCACGCTGTCGCGTATGCCGAGCATAAGCTCCTTTGCCATTATCGTCGTCAAGTCCTCGCACCGGCTCATCGCGGCGAGCCCTTCCTCGGAGTAGCCGCCCTCGATGATCGACGCCACGGCGAGCTTCGTTCCCATCAGCTTCATAGCTTTGTGCTGCATCGTGCCGGCGTAGTAGAGCAGATACACCTCCACGCGCGGCGCCGTCTGGTTTATGCGAAAGCTGCGCCGCGAGGCTTGCCTCAGCGTGAACAGCTTGTAGCCCGTGTCGTAGAAGATTATCGTTGTGAACGCGTTGAGGTCGAGCCCGGTTTCCACGAGGCCGGGGTTTGTTATGAGGACGCGGACGCCTTTGTCGAGCTGTGCTTGCGTCCAGCGCTCTAGTTTCTTCGGCTCGACCGTCGCCGGCATTATCTCGGCGCGGTGTCCCGCTTCCGTCAGCAGCTTGTGCAGCTTTCGCTGCGTGTCGAGCCGCGTCCAGTTGACGTATATCAGGACATTTTCTCCGGAGGAGAGCTTGCGCTCTACGATATTGAGCGTTTTTTCATCCTTCGGCGATATATCGTCAAAGGATGCTGTGTTCTGTGGTACGACGATAGGGTCTCCCGTTTCGGGATGCGCGATCGGTTCAAGCCCGTAAGGCTGGTCGGGATACGCCGTCAGGAGGTTCAGATACGCGGACAGCAGTTTATGTGCCGCCTTCCTGTCCGCCTTCATAAACACTCGTAGCGTTTTAGACAGCCTGTCGTACTCGTTCGATACGGCCCCGGGCATTGATACAGCTATCGGTATCTCCTCGTACTCCGGGAGCTCGTCCGACATATCCGACAGGGACAGGAACGCCGCGTGTTCTAAGAGGAAGCGGGAGTATACGAGCGGCGATACGCCGGGGAGCTGTTTTGTGCTCTTTTTGTGTTTCACTGTCCGACGGTTTGAGTTGTAGTCGCCTTCGTCTATCTCATACGAGTTTTGTATGACGCCGTATTCCTCGATGAATTCCTTCGGTGCGTCGTGACGTTTGCCGTCCTTTTGCATCAGTCCGGGCGTGAGACGGTAGAGCAGGTGGAATATACCGGAGGCGTAGCCGTTTATGAGCGTCGCCGTCATACATACGACTTTTTTAGCGGCGTTGTACAGCTCCGCCATAGCGTCGCCTTGTCCGGAGTCGTTCGCGTACTGGTGCAGCTCGTCCACTATGAGGCCGTCGATTTTCCCGCCGTAGCGGTTCTTGATGTATGTCGACAGCGGGTATTTGCGGTGAGCGCCTTTTGTTTTGTACGCGCCTTCGGATATACAGCGCAGCTTTTCACGGAACGACGGATTCGCCGTCATCCGCAGATGCTCATACGCCATCGGCGCGTAGACAAAGCCGTAGTCCCCGAGCTTCACCCACCGCTGATTTGCGGCGCGCGGATTGAGCGCCGTCCAGAGCTGCGAACCGCAGTGTTCGCACTTGTGATTTCGTTTGTTTTCTTTCTTGAAGAAGAACTGGTCGGCGTCCACACGGTATTTCGATGAGCCGTTTATGACGTCCATCTCGATGATCTCGCCGCAGTCGGGGCAGACGAACGCTTTTTTGCCGAAACTCCAACGGACGGCGGGAGCGCGCATATATCCGTCGCGCGCGGCTTCCTTCGAGATAACGGCGTAACAGCTTTTCCCGCTTTTGAGATATTCGGCGTACAAGCGTTCAAAGCCGCTCGGAGAGCTCACTGCCGCGGCGAACGTATCCGGCAGCGTTTCGCTTATCTCGCGCACCCACTTCTCCGCGACGTGCGCCGGGCAGAGAATGATGTTCATCGTTCGCCGGCGCGCTTGATTTGACGCGAGGCCCGTCGTCGCCGCGGCTATGGCCGCAAGTCCAATCTTTGTTTTGCCCGCGCCGCACTCGGCTATTATGAGCCCGGTTTTGTGGCGCGTGAGCTGACGTTTGATCGCCTCCGCGGCGGCGAGCTGCGCGTAGTACAGCGGGTAGCCGACTTTTTCGCGCACGCTCTCGTTTACGGCGGATATTTCCGAGGAAATCTCGTCGCGCCCCGGATCGAACAGCGGGTCGAACCGCGTTTTTATGCGCTCCGCTATCGCGGCGCCGTACCGCGTCAGGTACGAGGTGACGTTTTTTACATCGCCGAGCTTTTTTGCGGACGCTCCGGATAACTCGTTCGCGGGGTCACGCTTCGCTTCCGCCGCGCCGGGTATGGTGTTTGCCGCTCCGGATGTATCTTCCGCGGATTTTGGTAAGACGCTCACCGTTCCCGGTATGGCTATCGCGCCGCTTTTCAGGCCGTCCTCGACGGCGGCGATGATATTCCGGTCTCCGGCTTCGCAGCGGAGGAGCCACGCTTCGAGGGATACGTCCGCGGGGATGGTTTTCAGCGGTTTTAACGCGCCGCGGCGTTTCAGCTCGGCGATAAGGTAGTCCGCGAAATCGGGGATGAGTGGCACGGAGGTCTTTTGGTCGATGGCCGCGTAAAGAGCGTCGCGGTCGCCTTTTGATACGTAGACGTACGCGTCGCGGGGCGGTATCTCTTTCACCGCCGTTTGGACGTCTTCGCCGTTATCATCTTTGCCGCCGGTTTCCGGAGCTTTTTCCGCGGTT
>JAISAA010000257.1 GCA_031266955.1 Oscillospiraceae bacterium
TACCTCCGTGAACGCGCCGAACGCCGCGATATACGTAAAATACCCGCCGGCGAAGCTGCCGATGTCGATAGGCGCGGCGTATCCGCGCAGAACGGTTTCCACAGCCTCCGGGATATCGCGCGGCAGGGCGAGCGTCGTCGCCATATCGTTGGCCGTGCCCGTCGGGATATAGCCGATAGGAGGCGGATCGTTAACGTCCATAAGCCCGGAAACGACGTCGGAAAGCGTCCCGTCGCCGCCGACGCAGACGATGAGGCTGAATTCCGCCGCATATTCCCGCGCCAAAGCGTCAGTCTCCCGCTCGCGCGTCATAAACACCGTTACCGAATAATCCGCGCACGCGAAGCGCGTCACAATATCCCCGAGCGCGCTTTTTGAAATACCCCTGCCGGAGTACGGATTCACGATAAGCATAAGCTTTTTCAGCATATGACCTCCTGCCGGTCTGCGCGAGGCGCACGCGGTTCCCCCGCTAACTTATCTGCGGCAATATCCTGACACGCGTGACGCCGACGACGGCCTCAAGCTCCTCTCGCAGTCCTGTTTCCACGCGCGACACGTCAATGAGCGTATACGCCAGGTCGCGGCCGCGCACGGCGGCGTTCACCATATTTTCTATATTTATCCCGCGCGCGGAAAGCGCGCCGGAGATTTTTGTTATCATATCCGGAATGTTCCTGTGCAATACGCACACACGAGGCTCAGCGCCCATGCGCGGCATCGCGACGTACGGCATATTCACGGAATTTATGATGTTCCCGTTTTCAAGGTAGTCGATTATCTGCGCGGCGGCCATAAAAGCGCATTTTTCCTCGCTTTCCGGCGTGGAGGACGCCAAATGCGGCATCGCTATAACGCCCTTCGCACCCGCCGTCTTGGCGTTCGGGAAGTCCGTGACGTATCGCGAAATATGCCCGGACTCTAACGCCGCAAGCATCGCGTCGTCGTCCACGACCTCGGCGCGGGAAAGGTTGAGCACGCGCGCGCCCTTTTTCATCTGCGCGATGGCCTCGGCGTCTATCATATGGTGCGTGGATTCCATATACGGCACGTGGAGCGTGATATAGTCGCACGTTTTGTATATCTGCGGGCGATCCTTCGCGTTTATTATCTGCGACGACAGGCGCCAAGCGGCGTCTATCGACAAAAACGGGTCGTGCCCGTACACCTCCATACCGAGCGCGACGGCGGCGTTGGCTATCAGCGCCCCGACGGCGCCCAGCCCGATGACGCCGAGCTTCTTGCCCATGATTTCGGGGCCCGTGAACGCGTTTTTCCCCGCCTCGACGAGCGAGGGGACCTCGTCTCCGCGGTCGGCTATCGAGCGCACCCAGTCGATACTGCCGATAACGTCGCGCGAGGACATTATAAGCGCGCAGATCGCGAGCTCCTTAACGGCCTCGGAATTCGCGCCCGGCGTGTTGAACACGACGATGCCGCGCTCCGCACAGCGGTCCGTCGGGATGTTGTTCGTACCGGCGCCGGCGCGGGCGATGCACAGCAGCTCGCCGCCGAACTGCATATCGTGCATTTTTGCGGAGCGCACGAGTATGGCGTCCGGGCGCTCCTCCTCCGGGGAGACTGTATAGCGCCCGCGGCTGAACAGCCCGGTGCCGGCGGCGGCGATATTGTTGATGGTCTTTATCCTGTACATACTGCTTTATCTGTTCCCTTCTTATTATTTGCCGTATTATTTATATTTTATGTTCTCAGCCTCGAAATCGCGCATAAAGCCGGTGAGCGCGAGTACGCCCTCCTCCGGCATCGCGTTGTATACGGACGCGCGCATTCCTCCGGCGCTGCGGTGCCCGGCGAGATTCGCCAGCCCGCGCCCGGCTGCCTCCCGGACGAATTTTTCGTCGAGCTTCGGGTCGTTCGTGCCGAACGTGATGTTCATATCGCTGCGCGCCTGTTTTTCGGCGCGTCCCGTGAACAGCCTTGAGGAATCGAGCGCGTCGTAAAGAAGCTTTGCCTTGGCGGCCTTTTTCCGCTCCATACCGGCGACGCCGCCCTGCGTTTCGAGCCATTTGAGCACGAGACCGAGCATATATATCGTATAGCACGGCGGCGTGTTGTCCATCGAATCCTTTTCTATCGCGGTCTTATAGCCCATAATTTTCGGTGTGTACGGCAGCTCGCGCCCCGCGAGCGATTTATCTACGATGACGACCGCCATACCCGCCGGCGCCATATTCTTCTGCACCCCGGCGAAAATAACGCCGTATTTTGAGACATCGACGGGCTTTGAGAGTATGTTGGACGACATATCGCACACTATCGGGACGCCGGCGGTCTCCGGAACGTACTTCCATTCGGTGCCGTAGATAGTGTTGTTCGCGCAGTAATAAAAATACCTCGCGTTTTCGGAAAGCTTCAGCGCGTCCTGCGCCGGGATATATGAAAAATCCCTGTCCTCGCTTGACGCCGCGATATTTATCCTGCCGTATTTGCGCGCCTCCTTGGCGGCGACGGCGGCGAAGCTGCCCGTGACGGCGTAGTCCGCCTCGCCGCTTTCGCCGATCAGGTTCAGCGGCGCGGCAGAGAACTGGAACGTCGCCCCGCCCTGCATAAACAGTATTTCGTGAGTATCCGGGACGTTGAGCGCGGAGCGCAGCGACGACTTTACCTCGTCAAAGATCGCAAGGTACGTCCGGCTCCTGTGGCTCATTTCCATAACGGACATTCCGGAGCCGCGGTAATTCGTCATTTCCGCCGCCGCCGTTTCGAGCACGGACAGCGGGAGCATTGACGGCCCCGCCGAAAAATTGTATATCCTGTCTTTGTGATCGCCGCTTGCCATAGAGAACACCAGCCTGTTTCAAAATTTATAAGCGCAAAATAATAGTAGGGAGCATTTTATCACACGGCGGCGCGGCTGTCAAACAAAATTACGGCAAGCTTTAATACGGGGGACGCCGCCGGCGCTATTCGCAGCCAGCCTCGTCGGCACTGAGGCGCTTTCCTTTTAAGAACCAGCCGTTGTATTCAAAATATTGCTCGCGGCGCGTCGAATCCCAGGCGTCGTCATACGATTCTTTGATGATTTTCCGCCCGTCAACGTTCATGATCTCCTCGCTGTGCGGCGTGAAAACCACAAGCACGGGCACAACGGCAAACAAAATTATAGCCCAAAAAAAGATATACGAAGCCGCGGCGGCAAGAAAACCTGTTATTGCGATTATAGCTTTAACAGCAGCGCCCGCGGCGCGGTAAATGACAGCGACAAGCCCGGCGCAAAACGCCAAAGCGGACAGCAGCGTCACGATACGGCAGGACATTGCCAGCCAAGCGCGGTACCGCGAATAATCGAACCCCTTGAAAACCACGCCGAATACAGCCGCCGCCAAAAACACGCCCAGCGCGGAAAGCGTAAAAACGGTCAGCTTTTTCATTTTTTTCATTACCGCCATCCCCTTTTCAGTATTCCGGCAAACCTCCCGCGATCACCCGCGCCGACGTCGCCGCTTTGCGGCGTTCCCCGTGCATGTCGCGCCCTTGCGCGACGTGATTGTTATCAGCGCCCGAAGGGCGCGGCGCACGTTCAATCATACACAACGGGCTGCGCCCGTTTGCCGCCGCAGCCGCGCGATGACCTCATCGAGAGCAGGCAGCGCCGGCATAGCTCCGCGCCGCTCGACGCATACGGAGGCCGCGGCGTTCGCGAATTTCAGAAACGGCGCCGCCGCGTCCGCGTCAAGCTCGCTCAGAGAGAGTCCGGAGCGTAAAAACGAATACAAAAATCCCGACCAAAACGTGTCGCCCGCGCCGGAGGTGTCTATCGCGTCGGCATAATACGCGGGGGCGAAAGCTCCGCCGCGCCGCGTCAGGATATACGCACCGCGCTCGCCGAGCGTGACGGCGGCGGCGTAAAGACCGTATTCGTTCAAAAGCGACTCGGCGGCGCGCTCATGATCGGAAAACCCGGTCAAAACCTCCGCTTCCTCGGCGGACACTTTAAGTAAATCTGTCTCGCGCAGCAGCTCGCGGGAGCGCGCTGCGAATTCCGCCTCGCTCTCCCAAAGCGAGGCGCGGTAATTTACGTCGCAGGATATGACGGCCCCGGCGCGTTTCGCCAAAAGCACGGCGCCGAGCGTCGCGCCGCGGGCGGGCTCTGCGGTGAGCGAGAGCGTTCCGGTGTGAAGCATCTTTGTGCCCGAAAGCAGCTCCGCGTCAAGCTCGTCGGCGCGCAGGCGCAGGTCGGCCAAATTGCGGCGGTAGAACGAAAACTCCCGCTCTCCGCCTTCTCCGAGGGCGACGAACGCGAGCGTCGTAAAGCTTTCGCCGTCGGTCAAGAGATTGCGCGTGTCAACTCCGTAACGCGTCAGCGTGTTTTTCAAAAACTGACCGTGCATATCGCCACCGACCTTGCCTATAAACGCGGTTTTAAGCCCGAAGCGCGCGCCCGCGGCGGCGACGTTCGCGACGGCGCCGCCGGGATTGCGTTCAAACATCAGCATACCGGACGGAGAGAGCCCGGCCTCGGTGAAATCTATCAAAAGCTCCCCGAGCGTCGTAATATCCATAACGGCCTCCGAAATTTCAGGCCTTCGGGCCTTGCGCGTATCTCGCGTATTCGTTGCACAGCAGATACACGGGCGGCGCGTCCTCTTCGATTTCGGGGAAACGTCCCTGCGGCTCCAAAAAGCGGTTGTCGGAGTTGTCGTCATTTACGGACGAGACCTCGCCGATGAGCACGCGGCCCCGGCCCGCGGCTGTTTTCTCCGCCCAAAATGCGTGGTAAACATACGGCTCCAGCGTCACGGAGTCTCCGGGCGCGAGCGTCACCAGCTCGCCCGCCGAGACGCGCCGCCGTTCCCCGTCAAAGCTCACGTCGAACTCCTTGTCCGACAGCTCTCCGTCGGGCGCGGCTTGCCACAGCTGAATTACGAGGTTTCCGCCGCCGCGGTTGATGATGTCCTCCGTCTTGGAAAAGTGAAAATGCATCGGGCAGATCTGGCCTTCCTCGGATATCAGCAGCTTTTCGGCGTATTTTTTGGAATAGCGCGCGTCGGTGAGGCTGCCGTTGCGGATCGTGAACAGCGTTAGGCCGATTTCGTAAAAGCGGCCGTGGCCGTAGTCCGTTACGTCCCAGCCGAGCATATTGTCGCGGACCTCGTCCCACTCGCCACCGAGCGCGCTCCATTTTTCGGGCTTAAAGCGGGCGAAGCGCGGCAGGATAAAGCCGCGGGACACGATAAATTCCTCCGCGCGGCGCAGGATATCGTTGATTTCAGAGCGTTTCATAAATGCCTCCAATTTGCAGATTCAGGTTATTCTACAGACATCATAAACTATTTATTTCCCGGATGTCAAGCTGTTTGCCATTCCTTTTCACTTCCTGTTTCAGCTTGTTCATTGATATCATAAAATTTTTTCCCGATAGTATTGCAATCCGATTCGCCTTGTGGTATGATTCAGGCACAGGGGCGCGGAAGGGCGCTTTATACCGGGGTATGGCGCAGTTGGTAGCGCGCTTGACTGGGGGTCAAGAGGCCGCAGGTTCAAGTCCTGTTACTCCGACCAAACGAAAAAGCCCTGCAACCTTTGCGGTTGCAGGGCTTTTTGCGTATTCGAGGACGATTTTACCCGCTTATAATTTCGGCGTTTAACGGCGCAACTTAAAAAAGGCTTGGAAATACGGGATATTCTCTGAAAAATCCATTAATTAAATATTTTTCGGAAAATTTTTTTATTTTCCCTCTTGACAAGTTCTTTCGACAGGTATATATTAGCATTCAGAAAACGGCGACCGGGAATCCAAGCCCGCAAGCGGCAAGCGTTCCCGGTAAAAACTAACTCGCGTCAACTGAATATGGCACCCCAAGGTTCCTCTGAGCGGCCGTCGCGCCATTTGCGGCGGTTTGCCCGGGCTGAAATGCTCGCAGGGCGGCAAAGGCCGCCTTCGCGGGACGGAAAATACCCGATCCGTACCCGTATATAAAGGAGAACGACGCGGAATTGTGTTTTGCGGCAAAACACACGCGGCGCTCTTTCTTCTTTATTCAGAGGAAAAAGAGCGCCGCGTTTTGATGCGCGGCTGTCCCGGCAAATACCCGCAAGGGATTTGTATATACTCATTTCAACGAAAGAAGGCGACAAAATTGCAAGAGAAGAAAACAACGCCGAACCCGGATCAATATTGGGACGGAACGCTTCCTCCATCCAACACAGCCACCGTTTTCGGCGGCGGCACAGGAACTGCGTTAGACCCCTACATAATTGACACGGCAGCCCGCTTTGCCCTGCTGTCCGCGAACGTCCGCAGCGGCTACAGCTACGGCAGCATCAAGGGTACCTCGACTACCCCGCCAGTACCGGTAAGATATTTCAAGCTTACCTGCGACATCTACCTGAACGCCGCCTCCGTCACCGCGAGCAGCGTAAATGCCGGCGTACCGACCCCGTGGAGCAACACCCCCACCGCTCCGTACCCTTGGTATCCAATCGGCGGCGCGGGCGCGGGTCCCGACGACAAAGGACATTCGTATTGCTTTGGCGGCAGATTTGACGGCGACAACCACACAATCCACAATGCGTTCTACAATCGCAGCACATCAGTTGGAAAGGGCTGCAACCCCGCAAATGAGGTCGGTATATTCGGCGACATCACCAACGAAGCCGAAATTAAAAACCTTAAAACCGCAGGCGGCTACATAGGCGCGAACATTTCCGTCGGCGGCATAGTCGGCAGGACTTGGGGCGGCGATATAATAAACTGCCACAACGAAAACTTTGTGTACGGCATCGGCTCACAGGGCGCTGGCGGCATCGCCGGCACAAGCTGGGTATATATCCCCGATCCTGAGCCGGACGGTACGCGTATGTCCGCCGAGCCGCCTGTTATCAACAAATGCTCAAACAAAGCTACGGTTGTCAGCAACTATTTTAAGAACACCACGATCCCCTCCGGCTCAGGCGGCGGCATCGTCGGCGAAAACGAGGGTGGAGTTATAAACTGCTGGAACGAAGCCGTTGTAACTTGCCGGCTCAACGCCGGTGGTATCGTGGGCTCAAACCAGAACTCAAGCGGCGGGGAACCTCCCATACAAGTTGACCCCTCGTACATAAACAACTGCTACAACACCGGCAACATCGGACACAGCGCCGCCACAGGCGTTAACAGCAGCATACCCTCTGTTGACGCCATAGTTTCCGGCGGCATTATGGGCTATCAGACCGGCACTTGCGAAAATGTGTATAATATCGGTAATATAACCGATAACGGAGTGGACACCAAACCAGAGCCGAGAAACGCCGCCGGACAAATCATTGGCGAGCTTAATCCTGACGCGAACGAGATTAACGATTATTGGCATTGGTATGACGACGCAACTCCAAGCAACGCGGTTGGTTCGCCGATTGCGTATCAGCCGGCACACTTCTCGACGTTTGACGATGATGGGAAGGGTGAGTTGCGTGACTCCTTGAATAACTGGGTTAGCCAACATTCAAGTATTGATTATGGCAGTTGGGAGCGGGACAGCGATGTGAACGACGGCTTTCCGTATCTCGACATATAATCGTAGCATATACAGTTGAAAGCGAGGTTGAAGAGTGTGACGACAAAAACAGTATCATTAGCTTTAGTGATTGCTCTGCTGCTGTCGCTTTGTCCGTTAACAGCACTGGCAGGTGATGAAAATCACCTGCCAGTGCTGTCTGCTGTTGCGGAACACAAGAGCGGAGAGGGAGAAGTAGTTCTAACCGTTTCAATTGAAAACAATCCCGGCATATACTATATTCAGCTTAGGATTACTGCGCCGGTTGCCGTAATTGATAATTCTTTGTATGCGACATATTATGAGTCCTGCGTCAAAGAAGCTGATAATGTAGTGTGGGCGGACGGTGGCGCAAGTGATACTCGCGCCACCAGTAAGACCATGAGTTCGTCGGGTGTCATTTATGTAGTTTTTCGTTCGCAAAAGGTTGACAATAAATACGCGCTTTTCGAGGGCGATGGCGAGTTGTTTTCTGTCACTCTAAAGACAAAGGATGAATTAACGCCAGGATCATATGAATTTAGCATGAAATATGAGGAAGGCGCAGGTGAGGATACAAAATCAGCCAGTGTTAATCCCGACCTGAAAAAATTAACTGCGACAGCGCAATTTACAATCGGTTCCGCTTCTCTGGTTGAATCCATCGAAATAGTTGATTCTGAGGGCGTTAAGCTCGAAAATTTGACACTTAAAGACACTTCGCCCAATATGCAGCTTTACGCACGTGTTCTTCCTGACAACGAAAACGTGAACCGAACCGTGAGTTGGGCGGTTGTTTCGAGCGAGCCAAAAAATTGCGTTTCCATTAAAACAGGAGATTATCTTTCCGTTAGCGAGGCCGGCACAGCCACCATCACCGCTACGGCGACGGATGGCAGCGGCGTATACGCTGAGTGCGAGGTCACGGTTGTGCCGAGCGTCACGGACGTGAATTTTTATTCCTCGAACGAGAGCGTTCCGCTCGCCGCGCTGGAACCCGGCGATACGTTTCAACTGAAACCTACTTTCACGCCGGCAAACGCGGGCACCCAAACGGGCAAATACGAAAGCAGCGATACGGACGTGGTCACCGTTGACGGGGACGGCGAAGTCACGGCAGTCGCTCACGGCGCAGCCTTTGTCACATTTACGGCAAACGACGGGGACGGTCAGTATTACGCCCCCCTGCTGTTCTGCGTACTCGATCCGGATGTAACGGGTTCGGGTTCCGCCGCGAGCGTGAACGGCGTGGAATACGGCACGCTTGAGGCCGCCGTCGAAGCCGGCGCCGGACAAACCATCACCCTGCTCAGGAACCAGGAGGCCGGAGTAATCACCCTGCCCGCGGGCAGCACCCTCGACCTTAACGGTCGAATGCTGTACGTATCGTCAATCCTGATACCGGAAGACACGGCGGTAGTCTCCATTGAAAACGGAACGATAATCGGAAAGTGGGGCAGCGGGGCGGCTGTGCTTTTAAGCAACGATTCGTCGCTTGAGAGTCTGGACAACGTAAAAATCATGTGCGCGCAGCAGAGTGCTGTGAGCAGCGACGGTACTGAAAATGTCGCTTGGAAACTCGGAAGCGTAACGGACTGTGACATTACCGTGATATTCAGCGACCCCGAAGACAAAATCAACACGTGGAATGCGGACTGCTTCTCTGTCTTTGATAATTTCAGCAGCGGCGATATCTTTTATATCGGCGGCGATACCCGTGTAAAGGCGATCGGCTGCACCTTGGCGGGCGGCGGATACAGGCGCTACGGGGACGTATTCATATACGGCGGGCAATTCGACGTGCCGAGAATAAAAACCGGCGGCACTGTTGTGCATATCTACGGCGGCAGCTACAGAAATGAAATCACAGAGCTTGCCATGGGCGGAACCGATGATATTTACGGAGTGGAGAAAGTCGGTGATTGGTGGGTCGTCACCAAGGGCGGCACGCCGACCACGCTGACCGTAAACGCCGACCCCGCGACCGCGCAAATTACGCTGCATAAGCTCGACGGCGACACAAAAACGCCTGTAACGGTAACTTCATCGACAGGCGGACAATTCGTTTTCCCGGTCGAATTGCAGTACAGCTACGAATACCGCGTCACCGCTGACGGGTACGCGCCCGCGAGCGGTGTCATCAGCATCACAAGCAAAGACAAAATGTTGTCCGTCGCGCTGCGCCTTGATTCAGTGACGCCTCCGGCTACGGATGTGGAACGCACCGAAACCATCAGCGGCGGCACCGTCATCACGGAGGGCGGGACCTACAGACTGGCGCCGCCCGTACCCGATACGGTGTTCGGCGTGATAACCGTCGCAACGCGCGCGCCCGTCAGGCTCATAGGCTACGGCATAACCGACCAGAGCACGATGATGTACCGCGACCTGACGATAGAGTGCGCCGCCGGCGCGAACCTCATAATCCGCGACATATGGACAAACAACAACAGGGGCAAAGGCACCCCCTCCGGCGCCACTAATATGGGCGTCAACATCCTTGACTTCACCGGCAAAGGCAACGCGCTTACCATTGAGGGCGTCAACCTACTCGAAAATCAGGAGTACGTTGCCGGCGCGGGTATACACGTGGCAAAAGGCGCGGAGCTGACCTTCCAAGGCGCCGGGACGATGTACCTATATAAATATTCGCAGGGCTGCGGCATAGGCGGCAACGCCGGAGAGGCCAGCGGAAGGCTTGAGTTCGCAAGCGGCGAGTACTTCATCAAAGGCAGCAAGACAGGCGCTGTCATCGGCGGCGACGGGATGGGGGACGTCATCAAGAACGACAACATCATCTTCAGCGGCGCGAGCGTGACCGTGGCGAACGTGGCGACGGGCGCGGCCATCGGCGACAGCAATAGCAGAAACTGCGCGGGTGACGTCTATCTGACGGGCGGCAGCCTGACTACGTTCACCGAATTTATGGGCCCCGCAATAGGCAAAACCGGCAGACTGTTCGTCACCGGAGGGTCGCTGAAAGCCGTAATGACATCAAACGCGGTCGGCCCCGGCTACGGCTTGGACAGAAATATAGCTCCGGGCCTATACGTCCGTGACGAGTCAATAATGGCGGCAAAGCTGAACGGCGCAGGGCAAGAGGTCTCCCTGCTCAAATTCGACACAGCGCAGTTAAAGACGCGCGCCGCCTCTTTCACCGTCACAGGCGCGATCACATACAGCGGCGGGCTGCACGCGACCGGGTATGACATGGAGAGTACCAATACCATTACGAGCTTCCCCGCCGACAACACCACCGACACGAACCTCTACTTCTACCTCCCGAAAGCGGCGGATCAAGAGCTCATCGTCAACAAAGAGAAATTCACCGTCTCGTGGGATAGCGACACTGCGGCGTTTACCGTGAAGAACGAGAGCGGCGCGGTCATCTCGACGTCCGACGCGAACAGCTCGAAAGAAGCCGACAAACCCGAAACAGCCGCTAAGACCGATACGACAGTCAAGGACGGCGAAGCGACGGTAGTAGTCGCCGTTCCCGATAAGGACGCGCAGACTACCGACACTCCCGAACGCCTCGTTGTGAACGTGGACACAAAGGGCGAAAATGTCGATAAGATCACGGTAGAGATACCGAAAGAAGTAATAGCCCTCGAATCCGGCAGCAAGTCGGAGATAGAAATACGCTCCGAGGTCGCGAACGTCCTGATACCGGAAAAAGCCGTAGCAGCGCTCGCCGTGACGGGCGAAGCCGTAACGGTGAAAGCCGCGAAAAACGATGACGCGAGCTACACATTCACGGTAGCCGCCGGAGAGAAAAACATCGAAAAGCTCGACGGCGGGATAAAAGCCGTGATCTCGTCCGAGGACGCGACACCCGGCACCGTAGCCGTCATAGTCCACGCCGACGGCACGGAAGAAGTCATCAAAAAATCAGTCGGCAAGGACGGCAAAGTGAGCATCCCGCTCGACGGCTCCGCGACAATAAAAATCGTAGACAACTCAAAAGCTTTCGCCGACGTGAGCTCTAACGCGTGGTATTCCGACGGAGTAAAATTCACAAGCTCCCACGAGTTGTTCCAAGGCACGGACAACGGCGGCTTCGCCCCCGAAATGTCAATGACGCGCGGAATGCTCGCAACAGTCCTCCACCGCCTCGAAAACGCGCCGACAGCAACGGGAGACCTGTTCTCCGACGTAGCCGGCGACGCCTACTACGCCGAGGCCATAATCTGGGCGAGCGCAAACTCAATAGTAAACGGCACTGGCGACGGCTTCGCGCCTGACGCGGAGATAAACCGCGAACAGCTCACCGTAATGCTCTATAGATATTACGTGTGGACGTTTGCCGGGGACGGCGGGCGACCGGGGACGGTCGCCCCCACAGACGCAAACCTCTCCGCTTTCCCCGACGCGGACGGCGTGTCAGAATGGGCGGAGGACGCCGTGATCTGGGCGGTCGGCATAGGGCTGATAAACGGACGCGACAGCGGTCTTGCGCCGCAAGGCACCGCGACGCGCGCGGAGGTCGCGGTGATACTCGAAAGGTTTATCGAGAACGTGCTGTAATTAAAAATACGTGCGCGCGGAAAACCGGGCGACCACGAGGGTCGCCCCTACGGGACGAACTCCCAAATATTAAATTGCTTGCTTCACTTACCTTTCCTATACGGCGTCCAAGACGCCACCTCCTATCCACAGGCGTAGATGACGCCGGCAGCCGAGGACAAGACTCGTACCCTTGTCCTCGGCTGCTGGCACTGCGAACGGCAGCTGCACACCTCTCTCAAAATGGCTAAGCTTGCGTTCCTTTCTCTTCTAATAAGATTTTTTCCCGAACTGTTCAGCGCTTCCCAGCTTTTATTGGCTCCATCTGGAAGCTGCTCTATTTGCTTACGAATCAAGATAACGTCGAATTCTCCGTCGATCGGGCGCTCTATCACGTCCCTGTGCTGCTCAAGGCGCAAATATTCATTGCGGGGACGGACATAGAAAAAGCGCACATCGTAGTATTTGATGTTTTCAAGAATTCTGGTCATCGACATACGCGCCTCCGGGATATCGGACGGAACTGTTATAGCTTTAACGTCTACCATTCCGCCGCCTTGCCTATCCCGCCACGTCACGCTGATCACGCCGTCAGGCTTTTCCGGCGACTCCGGGAAGCTTTCCGCACCCGGTCCGAACATCGGGTACGGCGGGATCAATTTGAGTTCTTGCATTTTATATGCCTCCTATTATTTGATAATAAGTTATTGATAAGAATAAAAATAACGGGCGCGATTCAATCCAGATTACCGCTCACTTTACACAGCAGCTCGTAGAACAGCCGCGCCTCGATATCCGTCAGTCCGAGCTTGCGCTCGATAGCGTCCATATGCTCGTGCGCCTCGTCGCACTTTGCGCCGCCCGCCGCGGTTATCCGCGCGCGTTTGACGCGTCTGTCGCCGGGGTCGTCAACCAAGTCCGCGTTGCTCAAGCGCGGCGCGCCTGCAAAGTATGGACTTGCAAAGCGGCGGCCCGTTGCTGTATAATACCCGGCAGCCGGACGGCGCGGTACCGCCGCGTCCTCCCGCTCAAAAAACATATCACAACGGAGGATAAAAATGAAAAAGACGATCTCAATTCTGCTCGCGCTGGCGTGTATCGTCGCGCTGGCGGCCTGCGCCGCAACCCCGCCCGAGGAAACGGGCTCCCCCTCGCTGACGCCGCCGAGCGGCGCGTCCGAAACCCCGGAAGCTCCGGACGAAAACACCGAAACGCCCGATCCCGGCAGCGACCTCGCCTACATAACGGCAAAGGGCGAGCTCATCATCGGCGTTACGGACTATGAGCCTATGAACTACAAGGACGCAAACGGAGCCTGGACGGGCTTCGACACGGAATTTGCCGAAGCGGTCTGCGAAAAGCTCGGCATCACGCCCGTGTTTCAGGAGATTGAATGGAGTTCCAAGGAGACGGAGCTCAAGGGCAAAACCATCGACTGCATCTGGAACGGCTTGACCGTGGACGACGACCGCCGCCTGAACATGGACTTTTCGCTGTCTTATCTGCTAAATGAGCAGGTCGTCGTAGTCGCGGCGGCGAGCGCCGCCGAATACACGGGCAAGGACAGCTTTGACGGCCTCACAGTCGTCGCGGAGGAGGGCTCCGCGGGCGAGACGGCGGCGGCGGAGCTCACAGGCGCTGTTGTAGTGCCCGTGCAGTCGCAAGCGTCGGCGCTTCTGGAGGTCAAGTCCGGGACGGCGGACGCCGCGGTCATTGACTCTACTATGGCGTCCGCGATGACGGGCGAGGGGACGGATTACGCCGACCTCGCGGTGCTCGACCTGTCACTGACGGCCGAGGAATACGCCATTGGCTTCCGCCTCGGCTCCGACGTCACGGCGGCCGTAGACGCTGCCATAGGCGAGCTTCTGTCGGACGGTACGCTCGCGGCCATCGCCGCGAAATACGATCTCGCGGATCGCCTGACGCAGTAAGGACACAGCCGTGCCGCTGAGTACTATCGCAGCGACGCTGCTGCGCGGCTTCGGGACGACGTGCCTCATATTCATAATCACGCTGGCGCTCGCCGCGCCGCTGGGGCTCGTCGTCTCGTTCGGCTCTATGAGCCGTTTCGCGCCGCTGCGGATACTCACGCGGGCGTTCGTGTGGATTATCCGCGGCTCGCCGCTTATGCTCCAGATGATAATCATCTATTACGGCCCCGGCCTCCTGTGGAGCGGGACGGCGTTGCCGCGCTTTTCGGCAACTATCACGGCGTTCACCATAAACTACGCCGCGTATTTTTCCGAGATATACCGTGGCGGGATAGAGGGCGTTCCACGCGGGCAGTACGAGGCGGGGCTCGTCCTCGGTATGACAAAGACGCAGATTTTTTTCAAAATCACGCTGCTGCAAGTCGTAAAGCGCATCCTGCCGCCGATGTCGAACGAGATAATCACGCTCGTAAAGGACACGTCGCTCGCGCGCATAATAGCCGTGCGCGAGATTATAATGGAGGCGTATTCCTTTATGGCAAAGGGCCTAATCTCCCCGCTGTTCTACGCCGGCGTATTCTATCTGATATTCAACGGCGTATTGCAAGTGATTTTCGGCAAGGCGGAGAAAAAGTTAGCTTATTTCAGGTAACGAGGGTACGGTATGGCGATTTTGGAGGTCACGGGGCTCAATAAATCTTTTTCGGGGACCGCCGTTTTGAGCGATGTGGGATTTTCGCTGGAAAAGGGCGAGTCGCTCGCGATTATCGGCTCGTCCGGGAGCGGGAAGACAACGCTGCTGCGCTGCCTGAACTTCTTGGAGCTGCCGGACAGCGGCAAAATCAGCGTCGCGGGCGAAACGGTGTTCGATTCATCTGACCGCAGCGCCGTGCCGGAGCGCGAGCTGCGACGACGTAGGTTGCACTTCGGCCTCGTCTTCCAGAGCTTCAACCTGTTCCCGCAGTATACGGCGCTTGAAAACGTCACGCTCGCGGGGCGGCTGCTCGCGCGCGAAAATCCCGGGTATCCCCGCCGGCGCGCGGAGCTTTTCGCGGAGATAGACGAAAACGCGCGCGCGCTGCTCGACTCCGTGGGGCTCATATCCAAGCTGGGCGCGTATCCGCACGAGTTGTCTGGCGGGCAGCAGCAGCGCGTGGCGATAGCGCGTGCGCTGGCGCTCTCTCCAGATATCCTCTGCTTCGACGAGCCCACGTCCGCGCTCGATCCGGAGCTGACGGGCGAGGTGCTGCGCGTCATACGCTCGCTGGCGTCGAGCCACACGACTATGGTGATAGTCACGCACGAGATGCAGTTCGCACGCGAGGTGTCCGACAAGGTGATATTCATAGACGGCGGCGCCATCGTGGAGCGCGGCGCCCCGGAGGATGTCTTCGGAAATCCGCGGCACGAGCGCACTAAGCGCTTTTTGGAGCGATATTCGGGATAATAAAGAGCGCCTGCGCGGCGCGGCGCCCCATTTCTTTACGTAAAGAAATGGGGGAAAGAACCGCCAAAGGAGGTGTCCTTTGGAATCCTCTAAATCGCGGGGGCTTACGGGGGTTGTTTGCAGTAGATGGGCGCGGCGCTGTCATTTGCAGGCTGTTTCGGGGGCGTGGTGCGGTGGCGCTCTGTGTCAACACGCGAATCGGCTCGTTTCGCTGCCGCCCTGCTGTGCGAACGGGAAGTGGGGACGAAGGGCGTGGAATGCGGTGGTGCTGTGCAATCGACGCGACGCTTCGCGCGCGCCGCCCAACCCATCGTCCCGCGTCTCTCGTCACGGGGAAAACAAGGGGGACGCGCCGCCTCATCGCGCCTTTGGCGCGTTCCCCGTGCGCGCACGCACATTAACGCCCGCCGCGCAGGTGCATAAACGCCTATTGCTGTGGCGTGCGGACTATCGCCTTGTTCTTCCACCCGCCCGTGAAATATCTTACATTTGTAATGACCGCCGCCGCGGCCCAGCCCACCGGCGTCGTCGCCCACGCGCCGGAATAGCCCAAGACTCCGAAATGCACCCCCAGATATCCCAGCGCGACGCGCACGACAAGCGCCGTCAGCGTAGCCGCCGATTGCAGCAGCGTATCCCCCGCCCCTTGCAGCACGCCGCCCAGCAGCATATACAGCGAGAAGAACCAATACCACTTCGCGTGGAACCGTATCATCTCCGCGCCGACGTCAAGCGACGCGCCGCGCAGTCCGAACAGCGCGACGGTGCGCCCCGCGAAAGCGTACATCAGCGCGCAGATCACAACTGTCGCGAACAGCCCCATCGCGAGCGTCGCGCGATAGCCCCGCCGCACGCGGTCGAGCCGCCCCGCGCCGATGTTCTGCCCCGTGAAGTTCGACAGCCCCGACTGAAAGCCGATTATCGGCACAAAAACAAAGCTGTTTACCCTGTTCCCCGCGCCGAACGCCGCGATAGTCGCCTCGTCAAACCCGTTCACAAGCCGCTGCATCGCCACGGCGCCAAGGGACACTATGCTCTGCTGCACCGCCGTCGGGAGCCCGATCTTCAGCACAGTTTTGCATATATCCCCGTCAAAATGCCGCGCCTCGCGGACGAGCGGGAACCGCCGCCGCAGATAAACATAAGAAATCCCGGCGCAGACAAGCTGCGAGAGCACCGTAGCCCACGCCGTCCCCGCGACGCCCATATCCAAAAGCAGCACGGCGGCAAGGTCGAGTATGACGTTCAGCGCGGTCGTGATAAGCAGGAAATACAGCGACGCTTTAGAATCACCCACGCCGCGCAGAATATACGATATGCAGTTATAAACAAACTGAAACGGCAGCCCGAGGCAGTAGATGCGCATATAAACAACGGCGTGCTCTAAAATGTCCCCCTCCGGCACGGACAGCACGGTTTTCAGCAAAAACGGCGTCGCCGCCCACCCGATAACAGTGACGGCAATACCCAGCGCGCCGAGCAGCAGCAGCGACGTATCGACCGAAACCGAAAGCTTTTCGTTCTGCCGCGCCCCGAAAAGCTGCGCCGTGACGACCCCCGCGCCGACGCTTATCCCCATCGCGAACGACAAAAACAAAAACGTCAGCGCCGAGCAGACCGCGACGCCCGAAAACGCCGCCTCTGAGACAAAATTCCCGACGATAACATTGTCCGCCGTGTTATAAAGCTGCTGGAGCAAGTTCCCCGCCATAATAGGAAGCGTGAAAAGCAAGATCAGCTTCCATTCGCGGCCTTGGGTCATATCCTTATTCATACTTATTTGTATTCCTTCTGTTTAGTCCGTAGGGGCGCGGCACGCCGCGCCCTTACCGCGCATACTGCGAGCAATTGTTTTTTGCGCTTTATGCGCCTGCGCGGCGCGGCGCCCCATTTCTTTGCGGAAAGAAATGGGGAAAAGAACCGCCAAAGGGGACACCCCTTTGGAATCCCCAATACGATTGGGCCTACGTGGGTTGTCTGGTTAGGTTGGCGCGGCGCTGTCATTTGCGGACTGTATCGGAGGCCATTGTGCGGCAGCGCTCTGTGTCCACACGCGAATCGGCGCGTTTCGCTGCCGCCCTGCTGTGCAAACGGGAGAGAGCGGGGAACCCCCGTCGCGGCGCACGCCGCGTTCCCCGTGCGCGCACGCACGTTAAATCACGCCGCCGCCGCACCCTCGCGCGCCACCGCAACATAAAAATTCGCCGAGGCAACGCCGACGTAGATATTCAGCCACAGCGCGAGCACGTCCACCCTCAAAAGCATAAAGATAATGGAGCCGAGTATGCCCCAGAATATAAAGGACAGCCGCAGTATGAATAAATCCACCTTCTTGCCGCGCATAAGCGCTTTTGATTCGCGGATGCATTGCAGCGCGGAGTATTCCGGGTGTTCCCGCATAATATAGATTGCCATCGAATAGCGAAAGGCGGCGATTATTCCCGGAATGATGAATAAAATCGTCCACAGCGAGACGAACACGCCGATTAAAATCTCCAGCCAGATGAGCTTGAAAAACTGCCCGAAACCGTCGAAAAGCGATTTCCACTCCGGTTTTTCACCGCGCGCGAGCGCGAGGCAGTACCACGTGAAGCCCGCGCCGACCACAAACTGAAAAACATTCAGCACAAACGAGAGCAGCGAGCCCGAGGGCTTCACGTGCTCCGAGAAAATCGCCATCGGGTCAAGGCTCATCGCGGCGTCCATACCGCGCGAGGATACCTGCTGGATTTCCTTCAAAAGCGCGTCATAAAAATCATTGACGCCCGACACCTCCTGCGACAAAATGGCCAGCAGCACCGAAACTCCGAACCACACGGCGCTTACAATCGCCGCCGTCGGCATCGCGGCGCGGATAAGCTCCCGCGCGCGCCGTTTAAGCCCCGCGTTAAAGGATTCTTCTTGCAGCATAATGATCTCTCCTTACAATTAAAATAATATCAAGACGCTGTCGGCGTCCCGATAATTATATCAGCGGGGCGGAAAAAATACAACAGCAAATGCGCTTGCGCCAAAGCGGCGGATTTTTGCAAAAAATCAAAAAAAGATGTTGCGCGTCGCGCGCAGATGTGGTAGAATCAGGCTGTGGAACCAGTAAAATGGGCCGCGGCGGTCGTGCGGCGGGCAAACACCGCACGACGCGAGTAGGGGAACATATTACATCAGTAGGCCTACAAGCACGGAAATTCCGCCGTCACAGCTTGGGTTTAGTATACACGAAAGACGTTGTGTTTACAATTCCGGCTTGGCGGTAATCGCGGAAACGCAAAGAATTTCCGGACATCGCTGAATCGATCTCGCACAGCCGCGTTTTTCGCGGCGGCGGCGTGATAAATATTCGGGCGCGTAGGTGACGGGGCTTTTGGCCCCGGGCGGATTTCCGCCGAGTTTCCCGCGCGCCCTTTACTGGTTCTCCCAAAGTCTCTTATGAGGCTTGGGGGAACTTTATTTTATCGGGAGGACACAATTATGGCAAAATCAAACACACGCGCAAGACTGCTCTCGCTTATCCTCGCCGCCGCGCTTATAATTTGCGCGGTGACCCCGGCATTGGCGGACGAAACCCATTGGGCGCAGGGCATTGTGGACGAGCTCAACACCGTTTACGGGGAAGCGCTGTTCACAGCGGACGACGGGAACGTCGCCAAAGAAGACGCTATAGCCTTATTCCAAAAGCTGAAATCCGACACAGATACCGGTATGTTCACAGACCCAACCGACCAAAGCGAATTCGTCCGGCGCGACAAAATGTGCCACGCGATTTATGAGCTTTTCTTGGGGCTTATGGCGTATCCGGACCCGGAGGTCGATGAACTCAAATCGTTTGAAGATGTTCCGCCGGGAGACATTCAAGTCCGCACTCTCGCGACGCTGGGCTTGGTCAACGGCGTGGGCTACGGCTATTTTCTTCCGCAGGCCTACATAACAAACGCGGAGATGGCGGTGCTTATCTACCGCGCGTACAACAAAATGGGCGGCGTCCGCGTCGCGAAAGACCTTATCGAAGGCACGGGTAACTTTAACGATTTTCCCGGTTTTATCGACGTCCCGCCGGAGCATTGGGCGTATGAGGGCATAATGTATCTCCAAAGCCTGGGGATCGTAAACGGTCGCGGAGACGGTACGTATGGGCCCGAAGAAAACCTCACCCGCGCCGAGCTGTCGGCTGTCGTCCTGCGCGTGAAAAACGTGCTGAACGGCGGAAGCGAGGGCGATGCTTATACGCCTTCATCGGACTATATTTCTCCGTCTGATGTGTCCGCTGAGGATTGGTTTTACGAGACTGCCGCGCACGCCCTTGAAAACGGGTATCTGGTGACGGACGCCTACGGAAACTTTAATCCGTTCGATATAGTAACGCGCGAAGAAGTCGGGTACGCGTCGGTGAGGCTCTATATGGAGGCCAGCCAGACGCTTATCGCGAACACATCCGTTCTCGACCGTTTCAGCGACGGAGGCGACGTTTCCGCGCGTTACATAAACGAAATGTCTTACCTCGTCAGCATCGGTATGTTTATGGGAGACGGGCTCGGACATCTTATGCCCCGAGACACGATGTCGCGTGCCACGCTTGGCCTGTTCATATCGCGCGTTATGCGCGGGCTCGATACGTCGAAGATGCACGACTACGAAATGGAGGTTAAAGAGGCTTTGGGACTCTTGGACCGTCCGACCGGTGAGACCGATGAGATTGAGGAGGCCGAAGAAGTATGAAAAAAATAATATCTTCTCTGCTCGCGCTGTGCCTTATCCTCGCGGCGGCTGCGGTCCCGGCGTTCGCGGCAGAGCCGAAAGAGCTCTTTCTCACGGAAGCTTGGCAGCTCACAAGCGATCTTGACCTCGAAGTCCCCGCGGATACGCAGCTGGTCATCGACGGTGGCGGCAGATGCCACATCTACGAAATGGGCGGCAAGCTGGTGAACACGGGCGGGGGCACTGTGTATCTGAGCAGCACTTTCGTCTATGAAGAAGGCGGCACGACTCCGGCGGCGGGCTCTCTCGCGGCGCTGTCAAAGGCGGCGCGCGCGCTGACCGTCGCCGCCCCCGCGAAGGACGCGACGGCGCTGACGCTCCCGGCAAACACCGCGATAAAAAGCTCCGGCAACACAAGCGTTATAACGACCGCCGGCGCTGTCACGCCGCCGGCGAGCGCGACCGCGGTAACGCTCGTCCTGACGATCACGGACGCGAGCGGCAACAAAGCCGATTCTGACAATATCACGGTGACTGTCCCCGCGAAAACGCCGGCGCCAAGCGGCGGCGGAACCTCGGGCATAGGTTCGGGCGGCGGAGACGGCGGTTCGTCGTCCTCAACGACGTCAGAAACCAAGCCCTCAGGCGGCGGCGTGTCGGTGAGCTACACGCAGTCCGGCGGCGCGGTGACGGTAGCCCTGCCCGACGCCAAGGTCACGGAGCTTTTGGGCAAATCAGCAACCGTCGCCGAGATAGATTTATCCGGCGTGAGCAACGCGACGTCGGCGGCGCTGCCGAAAGCGGCGCTTACGAAGATAGCGGACGCGGGCCTCGCCGTCGAGATAGCGCTGCCGCAGGGCTCTGTTACGCTCGACGCCGAGGCCGCAGCCTCCGTCGCCGAGCAGGCGGGCGGCGGCAACGTTTCAGTCGCGCTTAAATCTGTTACGGCATCGACGCTGAACGCAAGCCAGCGCGCCGCCGCGGGAGGCGCGACCGTGTACGACATTTCGGTGTCAAGCGGCAGCCGGCAGATAACGGCCTTCGGCGGCGCGAGCGTCACGATATCCCTGCCGTATACGCTTAAATCCGGCGAAACGGCATCCGGCGTCGCCGCCACATACATCGGCGAAAAAGGCGAAACGGAAAAGCTCCCGTCGTCGTACGATACTTCGGCGAAAAAGGTGACGTTCTCGACGACGCACCTGTCGCTTTACGCGATAGGGTATTCAGAGCCGTCCGCCGCCGCGCTTCCGTGGGTAAACCCGTTCATCGACGTCGCGGCGGGCGACTGGTTTTACGCCGACGTCGAATATTCGTACACAAACGGCCTTATGACGGGCTCCGCCCCGAATATGTTCAGCCCCGAAACGCCGCTCTCCCGCGCGATGCTCGTCACGGTGCTGCATCGGCTGTCCGGGACGCCCGCGTCCGCCGCGGGGACTGTCTTCTCCGATGTCCCCGCCGGACAGTGGTATTCAAACGCCATAGCTTGGGCGTCGGAAAACGGGCTTGTCACCGGCACAGGCGGCGACGAATTCTCGCCCGAGACCGAGCTCACGCGGCAGGATATGGCCGTGCTCTTCACGCGCTACGCGAGCTTTTGCGGGAAAACTCTCCCGCCAATACGCGAGGCCGACACTTTCACCGACGAGGCCGAAATCGCCGGCTACGCGAAACAGGCCGTCGCCGACTTTAACAGGGCGGGGCTTATCGGCGGCGTGGACGGCGCGTTTGACCCGCGCGGTATCGCCACGCGCGCGCAGCTCGCCGTGATGCTGCACAGGTATATCGAAGCGGCAAAATAAATTTTGACCGCGGCGGTCCGCTGATACCGCCGCGTCAAATCGGCAAATAAGGCAAAGCGCCCCGCAAAAGGGGCGCTTTGTTTTTTGCGTTTTTCGGCATTTTCAGTTGACTGCAAGCTGTGTGGACCCAAGCGCGAGTTTTCGCCCGGATTCGCGCAAAAGGTCGCGCAGCTCAATATTATCGCTTGCTTGCCCGCTGCGAGTTCCGGTCGCGACAATGAAATCTTGTACGTCAAATTCCAGCATCTGAAACATACTCTTTGTATAGTCATAGTACGCCTGAAACTTGCTTTGATCGGGGTTTCCCTGCGTAAACACAAGGATCAGCTTCTTCCCGGCGTTTTCCTCTTTGAAGCGCGGCGAAAATCGCGGGGTGATTTGCGCGAACAGCCTGTCCGTGAACACCTTTGCCTGACCGCTCATCTGCGCCATATAGAGCGGCGAGCCGAAAACAAGCGCGTCAGACTCTTTCAATTCGGCGTATATTGGCCGCATATCGTCGGCGACGACGCACCCATCGCCTTTCACACAGCCCAAACAACCCTTGCAAGGGTTAATGTTGAGTTCGCCGGAGTTGAACATTCGCGTTCCCGCGCCCGCTTCCGCCGCGCCTTCGAGTATTTGACCTATCGCCCACGCCGTATTGCCGCTTTTGCGCGGACTTGCGTTAAATCCAATGATTTTCATATCGTCACGCCCTTATCATTCGCGTTAATCATATTTATTTCGCATTCCCCGCGGCCCGGTCACGCATTTCAGGGATCGCGCCGCCGGCGATCGCCCATAGGTACAGGCTCGCCACCGTGCCGCAGGGCGAGTAACGGCGGGCGTATTTGCCGAACAGCTTGCGGTCAATTTTCCTGTGGTGGTAGAGCATACGCAGACCGCGCTGTATCCCCAAATCCCCGTAGCTGACCACATCGGGTCGCCCGAGGCAGAATATCATCAGCATCTCGGCAGTCCAAACGCCTACGCCTTTCAACGCGGACAGCTTGTTTATCACGTCCGAATCCGGCATGGAGCGGAGCGCGGCAATGTCAAACTCGCCGTTTTGGACCTTGCCGGCAAAATCCTTGATGCAGTCCGCTTTCTTGAACGTGATACCGCAGGCTTGGATTTCCTCGCGGGAAGCGGCGCCGACCGCCTCGGCGCTGACTTCGCCGAGCTTGTCGGTAAGGCGCATCCAGACGGTTCTCTGCGCGGCGGACGAAATCTGCTGACCGACGATATGATGAATAATAGAACTGAACAAGTCGCCGTCGACCTCGCGCTCAATATGCCCGATAGCATCGATCGCCTCGCCGAGCCGCTTGTCTTTGCGCTTTAAGTATTCGGTTTCGTTATCGCTGTATTCAAAGTACAAGCGCCCGCCTCCGATAAAACAAATACACGCCGTTCATCTTAAAAATCCCGGATTCAATTTGATTATCTCATAGATATGCCCGATATTGCCTTCGCCCGCGAATCGGCTCATATCGAAGAAGTTT
>JAISAA010000292.1 GCA_031266955.1 Oscillospiraceae bacterium
GGCGAAATTTACTATATTCACTTCCCGTACACTTTTGACGTCAACTTCCCGAAAGGAAAGCAGAAGTTTGTAGTCATCCTGCAAGAGGGCGCGATTTTCAAGAAGTATGACGCCGTTGCAGTGCTGCTCATTACGTCCGACGAGGAAAGCCGCGGCTACGAAACAAACGTGACTATAAAAGCGGGAGAAACGAAGCTCACGAAAGAAAGCTATGTCGTGTGCGCCCAGCCGTACACGATTTTGAAAAGCCTGTTTGAGGCAAAGGGCGTTTGGTGCGCAGGTCAGTTGTCGGCGGAAAAGCTCGACGAGATCGACGAAAAGCTGTACATAGGCTTATGTATGGGCGCGCAGCACGAAGATTCGCAATAATCGTCCGCAATGCGCCGCTGCCCGAAATACTGCGCCCGAAGCCTAAAGGCGAGGTGATCTACTTCAAGGGTAAGTGGCACTGTGACGACGATTGATAGCAAGCCCGAAAGGGCATATAATATAAATGTAACCGATTGAAAGGAGATTCTAAAATGAAAACTATGTATAAACCGGTGCGAGCCACACAGGAAATGCGCGGACACTCGTATGCCGAGCTATGCTTCGCACGCAATTTGGAGGGCTCCGTTCAGGAGTTCGCGCAAATCATTAAAGGCGAAAAGGAAGGGCGCAACGCGAGAGAGTTTATCGAACAAATGATAAAAGAAGCGGAGGAGCTTAAAAATGAATCAAAAAGAAATTGACGTTTACGAGGTAATAACGGACGACCGCGCGGAACACGATATCAAGAGATTCGTGCGAAAGAAACGATTCCTTTCATTGCCCTTGCAAGTGAAAGAGGTTATTGAAAGCTGTGAAAAAGGCAATTTCAGCGGCGACAATATCCTTACCTATGACGAGCCGACGAGGATCGAGGTGTATAAGCTCCGCCTTCCGAACCCCGATGCGAACGCCGGTAAATCGAACGGCTACCGCGTCGTTTACGCTATCGCCATCGAACGCAAATTAGTTACTATCCTCACCATCTATTATAAAAAAGAGATAGCCGCGCTGCCGGAATCGGAGATACGCGGTATGCTCAACGCCTTTATAGCAAAATATCTCCCCGAACAATCCGAGACGGACGATGAGAATACAGCCGAATAATCGCCCTCGCCAAACCCAAATCCGCCGCCCCCCGCCCCCGCATAATCCGCATCTCCGCCCTCCCCCGCCCCGCGCCGCACGCGCCTTTCCCGCCGGGGCACCTTGCAGAGGTGATTTACCTCAACACCCCAAAGAACGACGAATAAACCACAGCGCAAAGGAGTAAAAACATATGCCCGACAAAACCTTCAAAGGAAAAATCACCGCAAGCGGCACGGAAATAGCCGTGCTGTCGCAAGGCTCTGACGACGACTACATAAGCCTGACGGACATCGCGCGGTACAAGAACGCCGAAGCTCCCGCCGACGTTGTGAAAAACTGGCTTAGAACGCGTTTTGCAATCGAATTCCTCGGCATATGGGAGCAGTTGCATAACCCGACTTTCAAACTGGTCGAATTCGACCAGTTTAAGAGCGAGGCGGGCGCAAACGCCTTTGTGCTCTCGCCTCAGAGATGGATTGACGCGACAAACGCCATAGGCATAATCTCCCGTTCCGGGCGCGGCGGCGGCACTTATGCGCACCGCGACATCGCGTTTGAATTCGCCTCGTGGATTTCGGCGGAGTTTAAGCTGTATATCATCAAAGACTACCAGCGGCTAAAAGCCGATGAAAACAGCCGCATTTCGCTCGACTGGAACGTAAAGCGCGTGCTGGCAAAGGTCAACTATAAAATCCATACCAACGCGATCCGCGATAACCTTATACCTCCGGAGCTGGCCGACCATCGGAAATCATTTGTCTACGCAGATGAAGCCGATTTATTAAATGTCGCGCTGTTCGGACAAACCGCCGCCGAATGGCGCAAGGCGAATCCCGGCAAGAACGGGAATATGCGAGACTATGCCACAATTGAACAGCTTCTTGTGCTCGCCAATCTCGAAAACGTCAACGCGCTGTTCATCGGAAAAGGTATGCCGCAAAGTGAGCGTATCGCAGAACTAAATCATCTCGCCCGCCGGCAGCTTGCGCAGTTAATAGATAACAGCAGCGTCAAAGGTATGAAAGCGCTTGAAGGGCGCGGTGCCAATGATTGATATCCCCGCCCCATCCTCGCGCCGCCGCCCGAAATACTCCGCCCGCCGCCCCCGAGGCAAGCTGATTGATATGCGCCGCCTCTGGCACGGTGACGACGATTGATAGCAAGCCCAAAAGGGCATATAATATAGTATGAAAGGAAGCTGATAACAATGGCAACGACAACATTTGATAAGGAAATAGTCCTCAGCAAAGAGGGCGCAAAGCGCCTTGTAAAAGCGCTCCGTGAACCGCCGAGCGAGATTCCGGATATGAGTGAGTTCATCCGGCACAGTGAGGAGGCTTGGCGGTGCTACTTAAACAATTATCGGAAATCCTCCAAGACGGACAAGAAGCAGAGCTGAACGCCGCGTTTGCGGCGTTCTCCTGCCGCGATAAAGACGTAGAGAATTTTCTGAAAACAAAGGCAATTGAGCACGAACGGCGGAAAAAGAGCCGTACATATCTTGTGCTCGCGGAAGCCGACGAGCTGTGCGTCCTCGCATACTTTACGCTGTCGCTGAAAATCCTGACGTTCGACTCCGAGCTCTCAAAGACCGCGATCCAGACGATAGACGGATTCAATAAACGCGCGAAGGCCGTTCCGGTAATGCTCATCGGGCAATTCGGAAAAGATTCAGCAGCCGCCGCGGTCGAAAGCTTAACCGGCGATACTTTGATGTCGCTGTGCAAATATTACTTGGGCGGAGCTCAAAGCATTGTAGGCGGCAGAGTTGCCCTCGTCGAGTGTTTGCCCGTCGCTCCCGTGATGAGTTTCTACGAACGCAACGGCTTTAAGTTCTTGCAAAAGGACGAGAACGACAAATATCATCAGATGATATTGACGCTGTAGCCCTCGCCAAACCCAAATCCGCCGCCAACCGCCCCCGAGGCAAGCTTGTCTACCTCGACATCCCTTGGCACGGCAATGATGATTGATTAGCCTCGCAACGGGGCATATAATATAAATGTAACCGATTGAAAGGAGAATCCGACAATGTACGATGTTATCTATATAGCAAAATGGTTCCTAAGCCGCGACCGCATGACGGATATAATGGCTGACAGCGACGGAATATCGAACCTCAAACTCCAAAAGCTGCTTTACTATGCGCAGGGGACATCCCTCGCCATAAAAGGGGAGGGGCTCTTTGCGGACGCCCTGCTTGCTTGGACGCATGGGCCCGTTGTCGAGCGCGTCTATCACCTCTACAAGGACTACGGCTCGCGCCCGATAGATTTTGACGAGGGCTATGACGATTCCGGCATCAGCAGCCGGGACAAATCGCTGCTCGAAGATGTATACTACTCGTTTGCGGGATATTCGGCGTGGAAGCTCCGCGAAATGACGCACAACGAAGACCCGTGGAAATTGACGCCGCCCGGGGGCGTCATAGACACCGGGCTGATAAAAGACTATTTCACGCGGGAAATAATCAACTGGGACGAATATGCCGAAGCATAACAACTCGGTTTCGGGGAAGCAGAAAATCCGCCGCGCGCCGGCTCCCGGCGGCGTCGGCGAGTACCCTGCCGTTTCTTTCCGCTTTTTCACATCGAACAAAAGGTATACGCTCGATTATTTCAAGGCTCCGCAGAGGCGGGAGCGGCTTGACGCTACAGCCCGCATATACTCCCGGCTCGCCGAAATAAGCTGCAAAGAGTGGCGCCATTGGCTTACGCTCCCGAAAGAGCAGGGCGGCGAGATGCTGCCCGAACATAGAATGAATTTCAAACCATCGAACGCGGACGTTCGAGGCGATACTAAATTCATCGTATTCAGGATTCAGACCTCAAACGGGAAAGGCGCACGGATAATCGGATTTCGGGAGGGTGGTTCGTCCGTATTTTTCGTTACCGGTTATGATTTTGATTTTACCGCTTACGACCACGGGCGATAGGCCCCCGCCACAGATAAGATCATCGACATCGCCGATAAAGGTTTAGACGACACGATCACGAGTTTCGCCCGAGCCAAAAACACCATACATAACGCCCCGCCGAAAGGAGCCAACCCAATGCCCGCCCCCCCAAAATACACCTACTACCGTTCCACCTTCTACCACAACGGCAAGCAATACAGTGCCCGCGGCAAGACACAGCGCGAGGCTGACCGTAAAGCCGACCAGAAACTGTCGGCAATGGAGCGCGGCGAAGTCGCCACCGGAGGCGATGTCGCGGTCAAGAAATGGGCGCAAATGTGGCTGGACACGTATAGGGCTTCGTCAATAGGTGTAGGTCAGTATAAGAACTACGTAACGTATATTAAGACTATCTCGGCCGCCATAGGCGAAAAACGAATGAACGATGTAACGCCGGAAGATGTGCAAAACCTCCTCAACTCACAAGCCGGAAAAAGTAAATCATATGTCCGGCATCTCCAGCATACAATACAAGCCATATTCAAACGCGCGCGCATATCACGACATATTCTTTACGATCCCGCAGAGGGACTGATTACTCCGACAGCTTACGAACACTCCCGCCGCAGCATAACCGAGGACGAACGCGCGGCGATTCTCCCGCTCGCGGAAACCCACCGCGCCGGGCTCTGGATAAAAACAATACTTTACTGCGGGCTTCGTCCCGGCGAGACCCGCGCGCTTGACTGGCGGCATATAGACCTTGACGGCGCGATTCTTCACGTGGAGCTTGCCGCGAAAGCCGTCACAGGGCTAATTGACGAGCCCAAGACCGCCGCCGGCATTCGGAGTATACCGATACCGGCTCCGCTGCTAAAGTCGTTCAGACAAGCGCAGGGCGCGCCTGACGAGGCTGTATTCCGTCAGCCTACGACAAATAGACGGCACACGAAAATATCAATGTCGTGCCTCTGGAAAAACTTTAAGCGTGAGCTTGACATTTCACTTGGTGCAGAATTATATAGAAATAAAATCATCGTGAGCAAAGTCGCGCCCGATCTCGTACCGTACTGCCTGCGCCACACATACAGCACAGACCTTCAGACCGCCGGTGTACCGCTTAACATCGCCAAGTATCTGATGGGGCACACCGATATAAAAATGACGGCGAATGTCTACACGCATACGGCGAACGAGTCGATAATCACAGCCGGCAAAATGCTTGATAATTATTACGCGCAAGAAGCCTTCGAATTTTGAATAATGCCAATAGGAATGCCAAAAATAAGAATTCCGTTGGAAACAAACGCTTTTCGCCAGCCTTCCAAGCTGGCCATGTGGGTCCGATTCCCATCACCCGCTCCAATCAAAATCCCCTTGCAAGCCTCACGGCTGCAAGGGGATTTCTTTTGTCTTGCTCCTCTATTCCAGCATCACCCGCAGCTTGTCGATCGCGCGCCGCTCAAGACGCGACACCTGCACCTGCGATACGCGCAAAATCCGCGACGCCGCGTCCTGCGTCAGTCCGTGGAAATACCGCAGGCCGATCACAAGCCGCTCCGTTTCTGGCAGCGCGTCGATAGCCTCCCGCAGCGCGACGCGCTCCACGAGCGATTCTTCGTCCCCGGACGACGCGAGGACGGCTTCCAGCGTGAGCCCGTCCTCGCCCGTTTCGCGCTGGAGAGATTCAAGGGGCGCCGCCGCCGTTTCTGCCGCCGCTATCTCCCCGGCGTCAAGCTGCAGCTCCTCCGACAGCTCTGAGATCGTCGGCTCCCGCCCGAACCGCTGTTCCAGGCCCCGCTTCGCCGCGCGTATTTTCGCCGCGCGTTCTTTTAAGCCGCGGCTGACCTTGACGCTGCCGTCGTCGCGGAGAAAACGTCGTATTTCCCCGGCGATTTTCGGCACGGCATACGTTGAAAACTGCGTGCCGTAGGCCGTGTCATAGCCGCGTATCGCTTTCAGAAAGCCGACGCAGCCGAGCTGAAACAGATCGTCCGGATCCACGCCGCGTCCGAAAAAGCGCCGGGCGACGCTCCAGATCAGGCCGGCGTTTTCCTCGATCGCTTCGCCTGCGGCTTCGCGGTCGCCGTTTTTTGCGGCCTCGATGCGCCGGACGGCGGCCTGCTCCGTCATTTTCGCGTGATCCGGACGGAGACCGTGCGCCGCATAGTCACCGTTGTGCCGCGGCCCGGCGCGGAGCGTATTTTTACGCGGTCCATAAAGCTCTCCATTATTGTAAAGCCCATGCCGCTCCGCTCGTCGCCGCCCGTCGTGAACATCGGCTCGCGGGCTCTTTCGATGTCGGGGATGCCGAGGCCCTTGTCCCGCACCGTTATTTCGACGGAATTGTCCGGAAAAACGCGCGCGCGCACGAATATCTTGCCGACGGAATCGGGGTACGCGTGGACGATGCAGTTCGTCACCGCCTCGCTGACGGCGGTCTTGATATCGTTCAGCTCGTCAAGCGTCGGGTCGAGCTGTGCCGCGAATACGGCGACGGACGCGCGCGCGAAGCCCTCGTTCACCGAGCGGCTCAGGAATTCCAGCTTTACGCTGTTCGTTTCTTTCATTATGTAAAAAAGCCTCCTTTTTATTAAGACAACGCCTCTATGCTTATAATACGGGCTATCCCCACTATTCAGACAGCGCTTCTATGCTGACTAAACGGTCGATCCCGGCGGCGGTCAGCACGCGCCCCGGCTGCCGCCCGACGCCGACGACGCGCAGGGACGCGCCAAGCTCCCCGGCGCGCCGCCGCGCCTTTATTATAAGCGCTATCCCGGACGAATCCATAAACGTCAAGCCCCCGAGATCGAGCACGCACGCGCCCGGCAGATGCTTGTCCACCGCGAGCTCAAGCTTCCGTGTAGCGCGCCGCGCCGCGTGATGGTCGAGCTCTCCGCGAAAACTCAGCGTCAGCTCGCCGCCCGAAAAGCGCTCTTCGATCGTCATCGATATCAGCCTCCCCATTGTCTGTTACTGCGCTTATTATAAACCGCGGCGCGGCGCGGAAGCTGTCGTTTCCCGCGCGGAGTCCGGCGTATAGAAAAATTTTTTGCCGCGCGGCACTTGACAGGAGGCTCCCCGAGGTGGTAATATACGAAAAATCGGAAATCGGGGCGCGGCGGCGTCCGCGGAGCTCCGTGATTTGCGCGCGAGTGGTGGAATTGGCAGACTCGCTAGATTCAGGTTCTAGTGT
>JAISAA010000010.1 GCA_031266955.1 Oscillospiraceae bacterium
ACGGGGACAAATGCACAGAGCTTAAGATCCTCAACCAGCTGATGGGCGGCGGCGTAGAGCCGGGACAGATTCTGAAAATCCGCGAAAAGGCAAAGTAACCCCGCCGCGCGAGGCGGAAAACCAAAAGGAAGAGGGTCCGGAAGCATTTCCGGGCCCTCTTTCTTATATTTAACGCTATTATACTATCGGGCGCCCTTCGCCGTCAAACAGCGGCAGCGCTTCGAGGTATATGATATCGCTCCGCTCGGCGGCGGCGACGCCCTCGGCGAGTATCGCGAGGCGGGCGGCTATCGTTCCCCCGGCCTTCAGCACAAGCTCCTCCGTCGCGCGGAGGGAACCTCCGGTGGAGATCACATCGTCAACGAGGGCTATGCGGTGTCCGCTCAGCTTCGCGGCGTCCGCGCCGTCCATATAGAGCTTTTGCTCTCCGACTGTCGTGATAGAGCGGACGCCGGCCTCGAAGACTCCGTTCATATACAGCTTTTTCGCCTTGCGCGTGAGGAAATATTCATTTCTGCCGCTTTGCCGCGCCATTTCGTGGATAAGCGGTATCGCCTTTGCCTCGGGGGCGACGAGGTAATCGAATTCGGGCGCTTTTTCAAGCAGCGCCGCCGCCGCCGCGACTGTGAGCTCCACATCGCCGAAGATGACGAACGCCGCTATCATCAGCGTATCGGAAGCGCGGCAGAGCGGGAGCTCTCGGTGCAGCCCGGCTATGTCTATGCCGTAGGTCATTGTCTTATTCTCTGTCTGTGGGAAGACCCGCGGCGAGGCGCTCTTTTATCGCGTCGCGGCGGTTGAGGTTCACACGGCCGCGGTCGTCGATCTCGGAGACCTTTACCCAGGTCCGGTCGCCGACGTTCAGCACGTCCTCAACTTTTTCGACGCGGTGATTTTCGAGCTTGGAGATGTGCACCATACCGTCCTTTCCGGGGACGAGCTCTACGAACGCGCCAATCGGCAGTACGCGCACGACTTGGCCGTAATACAGCTTTCCGATCTCCGGGACGAATACGATGTTGTCGATCATCTTCTTCGCGGCGCGGCACGCCTCGATATCCTGAGAAGCGATGAATATGCTGCCGTCGTCTTCAATATCGACCTTCGCGCCGGTCTCCGCGCAGATTTTTTGGATGACCTTGCCGCCGCTGCCGATGACCTCGCGTATTTTATCAGGATGTATCTTCATAGATATCATCTTGGGCGCCGTCGGGGCGAGCTCGGCGCGCGGCTCGGCTATCACGGGAAGCATAATTTCGTCGATTATCTGTATGCGCGCCTCGCGTGTGATTTTAAGCGCGTTTTCGATGATAGGATACGTCAAGCCGTCATTTTTCAGATCCATCTGTATGGCGGTTATGCCTTTTTTTGTGCCGCCGACCTTGAAGTCCATTTCGCCGTGGAAATCCTCCACGCCCTGGATGTCGATGAACGTCGTCCAGTCGTCGCCGTCGGATATGAGCCCGCAGGAGATACCGGCGACGGGGGCCTTTATCGGCACGCCGGCGTCCATCAGCGAGAGCGTCGAGCCGCAGATAGAGCCCTGCGAGGTGGAGCCGTTTGAGGACAAGACCTCCGAAACGACGCGTATCGCGTACGGGAATTCCTCGAGCGTCGGCAGAACGGGCTCAAGCGCTTTTTCCGCGAGCGCGCCGTGACCGTACTCGCGGCGGGACGTCGAGCGGCTGCCGCGGGCCTCTCCGACCGAGAACGACGGGAAATTATAGTGGTGCATATAACGCTTGAGCGTTTCCTCGTGTATCGTGTCGAGCTTTTGCATCGCGGCGACGGTGTCGAGCGTCGTTATGGAGAGCACCTGCGTCTGTCCGCGCGTAAACAGACCGGAGCCGTGGACGAGCGGGACTACCCCGACTTCGGCGGCGAGCGGGCGTATCTCGTCGCTCGACCTGCCGTCAACGCGCTTGCCGCGCAGAAGCCAAGCTTTTACCACTTTCTTTTGCAGCTTATACGTTATTTCCTCAAGCTGCGCCGGGAGCTCGGGATATTCCTCGCCGAATTCGGCGAGCATTTTCTCGACGACGGCGTTCCAGCGTTCTTCACGGACGTTCTTGTCGTCGGTGTCGAGGCTGTGTTCCGTGTCAGACAGATATTTTGAGACAATTTTCTCAAAAAGCTCTTCGTTAAAGCTCGCTTTCGCGTACTCGAATTTCGGCTTGCCGACCTCCGAGACCATCGCGTCTATGAGCGCGATGATTTTTTTGATCTCGCCGTGCGCCTCTATGATGCCGCGCAGCATAACGTCCTCGGGGACTTCCTTCGCCGCGGCCTCGATCATTACGATCTTATCCCGCGTGCCGGCGATCGTGCAATACATTTCGCTTGTCTCGCGTTCGGCGCTTGTCGGATTTATTAAAAATCCGCCGTCCGAATAGCCCAGCGCCACGGCGGCGATCGGCCCGTTGAACGGGATGTCCGAAATCGAGACGGCGGCGGCGGCGCCTATGCTCGCCGCGATCTCCGGCGAGCAGTCGTGATCGACGGACAGCACGTCGCAGGTTATGACGACGTCGTTGCGCAGATCGGACGGGAAAAGCGGGCGCATCGGCCTGTCGATCGCCCGCCCGGCGAGCACGGCCGCCTCGGACGGCCTGCCTTCGCGGCGCAGAAAGCCGCCGGGTACGCGCCCGACGGCATACAGCTTTTCCTCAAAATCAACTGACAGAGGGAAATAGTCGATGCCGTCCTTTGGTCTGGCCGACGCCGTGACGGCGACGAGGACAGCCGTGTCGCCGTACTGTACGAGGACGGCGGCGTTCGCGAGCTCCGCGAGACGCCCCGTTTCGAGTGTGAGCTCGCGCCCCGCGAGCTGCGTGGAATACTTTTTCAGGCCGGGAAATTCTCTTTTGCTGATTACCATTGGGATATTGCTCCTTTCAATTTTCCGGAGCGGCGAATCCCTTAGTATTTGAAAACGTGTCCGCGCAAGCCGGGCATATGCCATATGTGATGAAGACAAATTTTCAAATGCTATGAAACCCGCTGTTCCGTGTGTCATGATCCGCGGTTTCGGCGAAGCCGGGAGCGGATCGACAATAAATTATCGCATAAACGGGGCCGCTCCGAATTGGCCGAAGCAGCCCCGAATTTGCCTTAGATCATCGGCGTATGCCGAGCTTGGCGATGCACGCCCTGTAGCGGTTGACGTCCTTTTTAATGAGATAGTCGAGAAGACTGCGCCGGCGGCCAACCATTTTCAGCAGCCCGAGGCGGCTGTGGTTGTCCTTCTTGTGGATTTTCAGGTGCTCGGTAAGCTGCGAAATGCGCTCTGTGAGTATCGCGATCTGCACCTCCGGGGAGCCTGTGTCCGATTCGTGCTTGCGGTTGGATTCGATTACCGTGGTCTTTTGGTCTTTTGTGATCATATCGTAGATCATCCTTTCCTTTTTT
>JAISAA010000014.1 GCA_031266955.1 Oscillospiraceae bacterium
TACACACAAGCAAGCTGGGAAGCGCTGACGGCGGCATACTCCGCCGCGCAGACGGTAAATGCCGACCCCTCCGCGACAAGCGCGGAAGTCGGTTCCGCTCTCGCCGCGCTGAACGCCGCTCTGAACGGTCTGAAAATCGACATAACCTCGCTGGAAAGCGCGCTTGCGGAAGCTTCCAAATACTTAGAGGGCGGCGCGAACTACGTGGAAGGCAAATTTGAGCCGGCCTCACTCGCCGCGCTGACGGCGGCGAAAGCCTCCGCCGCCACCGCCGTGCTGGCGGATGAGCTGACGACGGAGCAAAGCTCCGCGCTGACGGCGCTGCTGACGAAAGCGATAGACGCGCTTATTGAGGCGGCAGAGCTCACAGAGCGCCCGGCAAAGGAATACCCCCTCGCGGGGAAAACGGCACTGTGGAATTACACCAACCCATCGAACCCCTCAATGGGCAACGGCGCCATCGACCATGCGCAATCAAAGCTTGTGGTTGACGCGGCGGGCAACGCGCGGCTGCATCTGTTTTTCGGGCCGCTGCAAGCATCGCTCGGGACTATTGAGTTTACCGGATATCTGAAAGACCTGTACGTCGCGACGAATATTGAATCCGGTTATGCGGGCTTGACATACGACACAACGCTCGCAACGGTGGAAAGCGATTGGGGCGACTCTCACGACGATTTCTGGCGAGAAGGCTGGGCTCCGTATCCGAAAGAACTCAGCATACCCGTCACTGTCGGCGAAAATGAAGTGATCGTCGAGGTGTTTGTACCCGTAATGGAGCACATAGCGACAGGCACAGGCACGCAGCTCGCCAGACTGCGTATCGACTGGACGGACTTTGTGCCCTCGCCGGAGCTCGCCGACGTCACGGAGCTTAACGCCGCGATAGCCGCCGCTCCCGTAAGCGCGGAGGGAGCCAACACCGAAGAGTCCGAAGCGGCGCTTACGGCGTCCGTCGCGGCGGGACAGTTCCTCATAGACAACAACGCCGCACTGACGGTGACGAGCGCGATGGCGGACGCCCGCGCCGAAGCGATAACGGCGGCGATAGCCGCGCTGATTGAGACGGGCTCTACGAAGCCGGGCGGCGATCCGGAGCCTCCCGACGAGCCGGAGCTTCCTATAGACAGCGTAGCTCCAACGGTAACCTCTGAGGTCGCCGACGGCAAGGCCGCCGCGTCCGTCACGGAGGATGCCGTAAAAGCCGCCGTCAGCGCGGCGGCGGGCATCGAAGAGGGCGGCGAGGAACCGAGCGAGCCCGTCAAGGTCGGCGAGATCAAGCTGACCGTACCACCCCCGCAGCAGGCGGAAACGCCGGTCACAGCCGTTGAGGTGACGATACCGGCGGCGGCCATAGCAGTGATAGGTCAAGCCGAAGCCGCGATAGTCGTTGAAAGCTCCGTCGGCACGGTGAAGCTGCCCGCGGCTGTGGTGACGCAGCTCAACAGCGAGGCTCAGCCGCCCGAAGCCGGAGGGGGCACAACTGGCGAGGCTGTTACAGTCGGTATAGAAAATGTTGCCGCGGCTGTGGCTAATGCGACTCTCGCGAATGTGACCGATGCTGCCAAAACCGGAAAAATCGGCGACGCCCCGGCGGTGTTCGAGCTCAATGTGGCAGTCGGCGCGACGCCGACGCACACGTTTACAGCGGCGGTCGAGGTCACTCTGCCGTACACGCCGCCCGAGGGCGCGAGTACGAGCACCGGTAAATTCGTCGTCGCGTATATCGCGGACGACGGAACCGTTGAAGTGATAGCCGCTGCCGCGAGCTACGAGAACGGAAAAGTGACGTTCACAACGACGCACTTCTCAAAATACGTGATCTCGTTCATTGAAACGCCGGAGCAAGACGGCGGCGATGACGGAAACACCGAAGATAATACCGGAGATAATACCGGCAACAACAATAATAATAACAGCGATACGGCGCAGAACGCCAGCTACAACGTATCCGTAGCGTTGTGGCACAACGACCGGAATCAGGCGTCTATGGGCAACATCGCGTTTGCGGACGGGACCGGAACGTCGTTCACGAATATTCAAAAGGTGGACGGCAAGGATGCGGAAGTAGTAGTGCCTACGTCGCTCGCGATAGTGAACGCGCTGAACGGAGTGTACAAATTGCAGTCCGTGACGCATCCGGTAAACATCGCGCTGACGGCGGATCAGGGGTACATCTCCGCGCTGCAAGAGCTGGAGTACAAGAAAAACGGCGTGTGGACGCCCGTGCGCGTGCTCAAACGCGAGCTGTGCACGCCGAACCCGGAGCAAGCGCCCGGAGCGCAGCCGTTCCAATACATCAGGGCGTTCGAGATGGACCTTCCCGATATGAACACGCAATTTATAGAAGTGCGCGTGAAAGTTCCGTACACGCCGATGGACGCCGTTTTGAACACGGAGGCAAGCGACGGTTGGATAAACGCAAAGGTACGGATTTTCTGGGATACGCTGACCGAGATACCGGGCGGCGGGCGCTTGGAGTTTGACACCGGCGAGGCCCCCGCTGTCACGTCGTCAGCGTATGAGGAAGGCTCTGTGGAGTTCGATATCAGGGACGACGCCACAGGCATCCGCGCGGAAGCCGCTCCGGGCGTACTGTCCGAGGGCGCGGAGCTGACCGTTGAGGCTATAACAGCCGAATCGGAAAGCGAGACGGCAAAGGCCTCATACGCAAAAGCTCAAACGGCGCTGGACGGCGTTTCGACTAAGTTCAAGCTGTTCGATATCACGATATACGACGCGGACGGCGCTGAGACGCAGCCGAACGGACGACTGACGCTCCGCTTCCCGATACCGGAGGGCTTTGACGCCGCCAAGACCGCGCTGTACAGGATAAACGACGACGCGACGGCGACGCTGATAAAAGGCAAGGTCGAAAACGGCGAATACGTCGCCGCGGTGACTCACCTGAGCCTGTACGCCCTTGTGGAGCTCGCGGAGGACGCTGTCGCCGCTGACGAGGCGGAAGAGAACGACGGTTTTGCAGACGCGGCTTCGCCTGAGGTCACGGTCGGCGCGGAGAACGTGCCGCTGTCGGGCGATGCGGAGATAGCCGAGGGCGACGTACTGCTCAGCGACTTCACGCCGCCGCAAACGGGCGACGAAAGCCTTACGGCGTATGCCGCGGTCTTCGGACTCTCGCTCGCGGCCATGGGACTTTCCGTGACCGTCAAAAAGCGCCGCAAGAACACGGACGCGTAAACACACCAAACGCATAACCAAGCCCCCTGCCGTTGCAACGCAACGGCAGGGGGCATTTTTTGTTCTGTCAGGCGCTTAAAAAACAGTTAAATCTTTGTCGTCGCCTCTGTTAGCCCATTGTCTGAAAGCCGTGGCGCGCTTTGAATTCACGCGGTAGCCAACGGCGATGATCGCGTCAAGATTGTAGTGTGCGATAACACGCTCAACTTGTCGCATACCCTCAATTTGAACTACCGAGAAATCCTCGGCAGTTGCTTTTTCCGAAAGTTCGCCATCTTGAAATATGTTTTTTAAGTGCAAAGCAACATTATCGGGC
>JAISAA010000050.1 GCA_031266955.1 Oscillospiraceae bacterium
GATAGATCATTGCCGCAGACTTTGGAAAAACTGCGAGCGTCAATTGCATACCTCCCTCCAAATGGCTTCGCTTGCTTTTATTTCACTATTACTTAATAGATACTAAACAGATTCTTACACTGGTTCGAGTTCGCCGAAGGTGACTTGGACGCCGCAAAAATCCTTGCGGAACACGGGCTGCGCCAAGTTAATACTGTATGCTATCATTCTCAGCAGTCAGCGGAAAAGAATTTGAAAGGCTATCTCGTCGCCAACGGCGTTTTTGCGCCGCTTAAAACTCACGATTTGCACGACCTCTGCGACAAATGCTGTGATTTTGATAAGTCGTTTAACACGCTTCTTCCGATTTGTGACAATCTAAATCCATACGGCATCCGCGTAAAATATCCTGACGAGATTGAAGTAGATGAAAATGAAGCCGGCCAAGCAATTGCCGACGCGGAGGCAATACAGGCATTTGAGCCAATCGCGGCAGTCCGCACCGCTCTTGAAGCAGAGCACCGCAAACAGTATACCGTCACCCAAGCGACTGCAACGGCAAAGAGCAAGCCGCCCGCCGGATAGATATCCTCGTGCTATCCGTATAAACGCAGCAACCGGAAGGCGCGAACACCTTCCGGCTACATACTAACCACTATTCTTCGTTAAGGACATCATTCCAAAGGCTCCGGGGGCGTTTGATTTTACAGCCGAAAAACTACTCCGCGAACATCGGCGTGGAGAGATAGCGCTCCCCCGTATCCGGCAAAATGGCGACGATGAGCTTCCCCGCGTTTTCAGGACGCGCGGCGAGCTGCGCCGCGGCCCAAGCCGCCGCGCCGGACGAAATGCCGACAAGCAGGCCTTCCGAGCGCGCGAGGGTGCGGCCCGTTTCAAACGCGTCCTCGTTCGTCACGGTTATGATCTCGTCGTAAACCGAGGTGTTCAGCACCTCGGGGACAAAGCCCGCGCCGATGCCCTGAATCTTGTGCGCCCCCGCCGTGCCGGTGGACAGGACCGGGGAGGAAAACGGCTCCACAGCGACGACCTTGACGCCCGGCTTTTTGTCTTTCAAATACTCTCCCGCGCCCGTGATAGTGCCGCCGGTGCCGACGCCGCCCACGAGGATATCGATCTTGCCGTCCGTGTCGTCCCAGATCTCCGGGCCCGTCGTCGCCTTATGTACCGCGGGGTTGGCGGGGTTCGTGAACTGCGACGGGATGAAGCCGCCGGGAATTTCGTCCGCAAGCTCCTGCGCCCGCGCGATGGCCCCCTTCATACCCTTGGCGCCGTCCGTCAGCACGAGCTCCGCGCCGTAGGCTTTTAAGAGGTTGCGGCGCTCGACGCTCATAGTCTCCGGCATCGTCAGTATTATGCGGTACCCGCGCGAGGCGGCGACGGCGGCGAGGCCGATGCCCGTGTTGCCGCTCGTCGGCTCGATGATGACGGAGGACGGCTTGAGCAGGCCTTTTGCCTCCGCGTCGTCTATCATCGCCTTGGCGATGCGATCCTTTACCGAGCCGGCGGGATTGAAATACTCCAGCTTGCCGAGCACCGTGGCGTTCAGCCCGAGACTTTTCTCGTAATTGGAAAGCTCAAGCAGCGGCGTCCCGCCAATGAGGTCAGTCAGCTTTTTATAGGTTTTCATCTTGCATTCTCCTTTTATTGAATAAAATTTTACGGCGAGTACGCGCACAAGTTCGCGCCGTGATTAAATCATATTATACCATATGTTTTATATGATTTCAATAGGCTTTTTTAAGAACTGCAAAAAATTTTTATCAGGAGCGTTCGGGCAGTGCGGCAGACCGGGATACCGCTGACAGTGTGTTCCGAGCACATTAGGCAGGGTTTCAACTTAGTCGCTTTCTTGGTCGCTAACGTATTTCCGGGTTCAATCCGCCGCATCGGGCGCGCGCCATATTATTTCGGTTTCGGCGGGTATGCCGAAATAGAGCCTGTAATAATAGCTGTGGAAATTTGAGTTGTACGGCATAGACCAGCCGTATTTATCGTCGCGCATACGGAACAGCACAAGCTCCCGCCGCCCGTCCGGCTCCGCCTTGCTCCACTTCGCCAAAATTGAGCGGTTCACCGCGTCAATTGCCGCGCTTGAAGCGTAGCCGACCGCGGCGGAGAGCATAATAGCCGCCGAAGCCGCCAGCGCGATAACAGCCGCGGCGACTCCCGCCCGCCGCGGCAGCTCCGGCATTACGCGCGCCAAAAACACCGCCGAATAAAACAGCGAAAACAAAATATTCCGCAGCCCGAGCGTCGGCAGCGGAAGCATTACAATAAGCGAAGCCCCCGCCGCAAAAAGCGCCGCCGCCGCAGTCTTATCCTTTGACAATATGACCGCGGCGAGAGACGCCGAGGCGAAAAACGCCGTCACCGTCAAAAGCTCCGGCGTGACGGCGCCCCCCGGACAGAAAACAGCGGCAGCCGCGGCAATTGCCGCCGCCACGCCGAAAAGCGCCGAGACTACCCGGCTTCGCGCCCTCTTAAAAAAGAACGCCGAAAGCGCGATCGCAAGCACCACGGCATAAAGCCTGACGCCCGGCGAAAACAGCCCCGACACAAAAAGATACCGCGCGTTATCGCGAATAAGCGCAACCAGCGAGCCGCCGCCCCGCCCGCTAACGCCAAGCCGCGCAAAGTTCCCCGGCGCCAGCAGCACGGACGCCGCGCCGACCGTGACAGCCGCAATGGTGACGGCCCCAAGCTTCGCGGACAAGGCCCCGCGCCCGCCGCGCGGCAGCAACTCCGCCAGCGTTAAAACAACAGTTATAACAGCCGCCTGCTCAACGCTTGCCGCCGAAAAAAGCCCCGCGACCGGGATCAAGAACCGCGCCCCGCCAAGCGCTTTGCCGCGCCGAAGCAAATGCCAGTAAAGCAGTGAGAGCATCGCCGGATAAACGTAATTAAAAGACCCCGTCAGCCAAAACACGCTCTCGCGCCCGACGTCAACTCCGAACAAAAGCGCCCCCGCAACCGCGGCGGCGCCCTTAGCGATCCCCGCGTCAGCCACACGGCAAACAAGAAATACGATAACTCCAAGCTCAAACGCGAGGAAAACCCGCCAGACACATATATCCGCCCGCAGAAAAAGCGACGCGAGCACGTGTACGACAAATCGCCCATTATCATTCAAATAATTGCGCGCGTGAGCCGCAAAGAAATCACGCGCGCTTGTAAACGGTATCGAAAGATAGTAATAATCGTCGCCGTACAGCGTTACGCTTCGGCTTACGCACAAAGTCAGCACAACAGCGGCGAGCGAGAAAACAAGCGGCATGGCAAGGGGCGTGAGCCGCGCCCCCGCGCCGTAGGCGCGTAATTTTGAATTCTTACGCTCCACTGGGCCTTTTCTTCTCACTCGTACTTAGACGCCGCGAGCTTCAGGCTGTCGATGATCTTTATTTTCTGCGGACATACAGCTTCACAAGAGCCGCACTGTACGCATGACGAGGCCAGCGCGCTGCCGAAGAACGTAGTCTCAAATGTATACCCCTGCCGGGCCGCGGCGACGTCGCCGTAAACCAATTCCCGGTTCATCGAATCGAAAATCCCCGGGATGCCGATGCCCTGCGGGCACTCCGGCACGCAGTACTTACACGACGTGCACGGCACGGACGGCAGCGCCGCCAGCGCCGCCTGCGCCTTACTTATCGTCGCGCGCTCTTTATCGTCCAGCGGCTTAAAGTCCTTCATATACGAGATATTGTCGCGCATCTGCGCAAGGTCGCTCATTCCCGACAGCACCGCTATAACGCCGGGTAAGCTCGCGGCGTAGCGTATCGACCAGGACGCGTATGACGCGCCACCGGAATCCGCCTCGTCGAACACGGCCTTGACTGACGGCGCGGGGTTCGCGAGCATTCCGCCCTTTATCGGCTCCATAATGACGATAGGCTTTTTATGCTTCAGCCACGCCGTTTCGTAGCACAGGCGGGACTGCACGGCGCCGGCCTCCCAGTCGGCCCAGTTTATTTGCAACTGGACAAATTCCGTTTCGGGATGCTTTGTCAAAACCTCGTCGAGCAGCTCGGCGTTGTCGTGGAAGGAGAAGCCCGCGTGCTTTATAAGCCCGCGCGCCTTTTGCTCCCATACGAAATTCCAGATGTCGTATTCGTCGAACTTCGCCGTGCGCGCGGCGCCGATGTTGTGCAGCAGATAAAAATCGAAATACCCGGCGCCCGTGCGCTCAAGGGACGTGAACAGCATTTGCTGCGCCTCTTCCTTGCTGTTCGCGCCCGCCCAGGCGGGGAGCTTTGTCGCGAGCGTGAATTTATCGCGCGGATAGCGGGCGACGAGGGCGCGGCCCGCGGCCTTTTCGCTCTCGCCGTTGATGTAGCCGTACGCGGTGTCGAAGTAGGTAAACCCGGCCTCGATAAATTCGTCCGCCATACGCTCGAATTGAGGGATGTCCACGACGCCCGGAGGGTCCTGCGGCAGGCGCATAAGCCCGAATCCCAGTTTTTTGACGCTCTCGCCAAGATAAGCCATAGTGTAAAACTCCTTTGTGATAAAAATTATATCGGCATTGTATCACTTTATTTTTGTGATTTCAACTCATATAAGCCAATTGTGTTTTTTGCGTGATTCAAAAGGATGTTTGATTGTACGTGCGTGCGCGCACGGGATACGCGGCATCCGCCGCGACGTTTTTGCGCCTGCGCGGCGCGGCGCCCCATTTCTTTGCGGAAAGAAATGGGGGAAAGAACCGCCAAAGGAAGAATCCTTTGGAATCCTCTGAATCGCGGGGGTTTACGGGGGTTGTTTGCAGTAGATGGGCGCGGCGCTGTCATTTGCGGGCTGCTTCGGGGGGCGTGGTGCGCTGGCGCTCTGTTGTCAACACGCGAATCGGCGCGTTTCGCTGCCGCCCTGCTGTGCAAACGGGAGGTGCGGTATCTCCCGTCGCGGCGAATGCCGCGTGTCCCGTGCGCGCACGCACGTTAAATCACACACAACGGGCGCAGCCCGTTTGCAACCCCTCCGCCGCCTTTGGCGGCACCAACCCCCGCCCCTTGCGGGGCACCCCCTTCTGATGAAGGGGGCTTTTTCAGGAGACGTCTCAAGCCCCATTCCGAGAAGGGGGTGGCGCGTAGCGCCGGGGGTTGCGTCCCCCCAGAGAGGGGAGACGCCGCGACGTTTCCCCCGTCCTGTAGGGGCGACCGTCCCGGTCGCCCGCGCGCCGCTGTCCGCAAGAAAAATCTGTCGAAAAAAATCAAAATAAGTGTTTACAAGTCGTTCCAGCTATGGTAGTATAAGCCCAAGAGCCGCAATAATTTAACGCCGACAGCCGATGTAACAGTCTATATATAATGTTACATCGGCTGTTTTTTGCTTGCGCCGCAACGCTTTTTTCTCTCCGAAAATTGATTTTCTTCCGCGCTTCGCGCCTCTCGGCGCCCGAAAACACCTTGCGCTGCAAGGACTTTTTGGGCCATGTAACACTTTATATAAAATGTTACATCAAATTAGAGGCGCTGAACGGCTCAAATTTAAGGACGGAGGACGACCAAATGCGCGTTATAAAATGCCCGAAAACATTTCCACAGGAGAGACCACCGCCGCGCTCGCGGTGAAAGACAACGGCAAGCAAATAACAAAATAATAAACAGGGGGATATATCTGCAATGGAATATATGAAATATGTAATAATCGTTTATGCAATCATAGCATACATTGAAATCAAAGATTCCAATAGAGCGAAGCGTCTTAAAAAATCAGGCTATGAGTTCATAGCTGCTTCTGTCATCGTAATATGTAAATGTAATCAGTTATGGATGAAAGACGGTGTTGTTTATCTTATGCCGAAAATTAAGGCGGAAAACGCCGTGCCGGTTGAGGTAATCGGAATATCCGAGGTAAGCCGGAACGCGAGATTGATAGCTCTGGATATTCGTTATCGTGTCAATGGGGAGGTACGATCAGTACGAAGAAACGGAACAACTAATCAGTTGCTTACGATTGAAGACAAGCTCGGCTACGGCGGCTGATAATGCCTATGAGCCATTCACAAATACCTATAAGAGATCCGCAGGTACCTATAAGGAGCTCCCAAATACCTATGAGCAGTTTATAAATACCTATAAGGCACTCACAGGTACCTGTAAGTGCCTCCCGAATACCTATGAGAAGCTCATAAATACCTATGAGCAGCTTACAGGTACCTATAAGCCGCTCGCAAAGACCTATAAGCCACTCATAGGTACCTGTGAGTGGCAAAACCAAAGAGGAGGAAAACATTATGACGCACACACAGGACTACATCCCCACCCGCGACGCCGATTTCGACGGCTGGTATTTCAACCTGAGAAACTACGTCGAGGAAAAGACCCAAGGCCCGTACCCCTATCAATGGACAAACATCCCGCCCGAAAAGGTAACGGAACTGACTAATCTCTACGACGATTGGCACACAAAATCCGAAACCACCCTTGCCGCCCACACCCCCGTGGACACGGAATACAAAAACGACGCGAGAAAAGCCGCCGTAAAATACATCCGCAATTTTGTAGCGCAATACCTGAAATTCGACCCCGTTACAGATGAAGACAGAACCGCGATGGGCCTTCACAACCACAACCCGAAACCGACGCCGGTTCCGATCCCGAAAACAGTCCCGGAGCTGACAATAGACAGCGGAACACCTCGCTGCCTGATAATCAACTACCGCGACAAAGACAGCGAACGCCGCGCCAAACCCGCCGGCGTCCACGGCATAGAAATTCGCTGGGCAATTTCAGACGCGCCGCCGGCAGACGTTGAAGACCTGATAAACTCATCGTTCGATACAAAATCACCGCTGACGCTGGAATTCAAAGAACACGAACGCGGCAAAAAGGTTTACCTTTGCGGAAGGTGGGAAATCAACCGGGAAGGCGAAAAAGGACATTTCGGCGACATTGCCGAGGCGTTTGTGCCGTGAGAGAAAAACAAAAAAATCCTCCGCCAAAACAAACGGCGGGGGATTTTTTGTTTGTGTGCAGGGAACGGCGGGACGGGCAAGCCCGTCCCCTACGGGGTGAAAAAACCGCCGCGCGTAGGGGACGGGCTTGCCCGTCCCGCGCCGTCCTCAATTCCCCTCCGGTGGAGGGGTGGCGCGAAGCGACGGGGTGGTCGCGCCGCCCCCTTACATCCGCGCCGTCATATGACACGGGCGCGATAAAGACCGCGTTCCCCGTAGGGGACGATGGTAATCGTCCCGCGTTCGCCTCACAGTTTTTTAACGATTTCAACATAACCTTCATCCGCGTTTACAAACACGGTGTCGCCCGTCTCAATGACGACGCACGGATCGACGTCGAAATCTGTCATAGACGGTATGCGCGCGGCGGCGGCGGCGGCGACGGACAGCGGGCAGCCCTCCGTGTGCAAAAAGGCCGCGGGCTTCGCGCCCGTGGCGTAGCCCATAAAGCCGCCGGAGCCGCGCGGCGAGGGATACACAAGAATTTTGTCGGTGTAGCACACCTTGAAAAGCGGATGGTTCCGCTCCGTCGTGTATCCGCGCGCGGAATCGACGTTCGTAAACCCCTCCAGCGGCGCGGGGGATACAAGCGCCTCCGCCGTGACCTTGCCCGGATATTCCGTGCGTCCGTAAATGCGTATTTTGTTCATTTTCGATCCTCCTGATGAATAAATTTGGCGGTTCGTAGGGGACGGCGTCCTCGACGTCCCGTCGTCCATCCCAAAGGCGCCTATATGGATCACCCGCGCCATTCCCCGTTCCATTTTCCCGTAAGCGCGGCTTCCACGCAGTCGTCCTGAGTTCCGTAGCAGACTTCGAGCCGCCTGTCGTCGTCAGGATAGCATCCCGTTATGTAATACGACTGTTTTGCCGAATCAACGGCGACGCAATTTACGTAGTCCGGGACGCCGCCCATCGCGGCGGGGCACGTTCCGTCCATAAGCTTCGCGCCCGCTTTCTCAAAGGTCTCTAAAAACCCCTGATTCCGAGCCACGTCATACAGCCACGGCGCCGTCATTATCCAAAGCGGGACTTTTACTCTCTTGCCCTCAAGCTTGCGCGCCAAGAGCATAAGGTCCACGGCGTTCAGATGGGGGCAGCCTAGATAGACCATATCTACGATGTCCGTCGTGTGATAGTTGAGCTTTTCATAAGTGGCTCGCAGCTCGCGCTCGCCGATTACGACTCGGCGGGCGGGGGCTTTTCCTCCGAAGGCCGCTTCCACGCTCGGCGCTTCGGGCGTTGAGCCGGGGATGTGATACATTCTTATGCTGCCGCCCGTGTTCATTGCGGCGTTGAGCTTGCAGAATTGCGTCGTCGTCGGCTTTGCCGTTCCCGTGATGCAGGGGACGGCGAGGCCGCAGTCTTCGCCTATCGTAAAGCCCAGAAGGTCCCACTCGGTATCCGTATGTATAAGCCGCTCGGAATCTACGAGAACTGTGGCGTAACGGTTTTCCGTCACGTGCATATCATAGTACGGCGCTTTGCCGAGAAAACACGTCGCGAAGGAACCGTCTATATTCGTCCTCGCGCCGAGCACGGCGTTACAGTACGGGATCGCGGACGATTCGTTCCAGGAACAGTGCTGCCCGATTGTCGGCAGAAATCCGGCTGTGAGATATGACGCGCAGGAGTGCGTTTGCAGCATCCCCATTTTGCGGAATTCGGCGTAGAATTCCGCGTGCATGGACTGCTCGTGAAAGACAGGGTCGTCAAAGCGCCGGCCGCCGCCGGACTTACACCGCATATCGCAGCCCTCCCAGCCGTGCACGGGGGACATTTCCGTGAACGGGGATTTGTTCGCGAAGGTCGGTATCTTGAAGCGCGCGCCGGAGTCCGCGAGCTTCTTGAGTTCTTCCAGCGAAAAATCGTGGTGGAACGTCATAGACGTCCACGGGGTGTGGAAATCGCCGGTGCCGTCCAGCTCGACTATAGTGTCCGTCCCCGCGATCTGGCACATTTCTACGAGCCATTCCATACAAAGGCGGGGAACAAGGCCGCGTTCGCCTTGAAGCATTTGTCGTTCTTCGTCAGTAAGTTTTACGTCAATCATAATTGCCTCCTTCTTTACCGTGCCTGCGGGCACGGGGTATTATGCGGCTTGCTCCGCGATGATGTTCGCCCGTCCGTAGGGGTCGGTGTCCACACCGACCCGCCGTTCCCCCGTCCGACCGCGCATCCCCCCCGAAGAACGGGCGGGTGAGGACACCCGCCCCTACAAGGACGCGGGAACTGCGGGCGTAAAATGCGTCTCATTATAATTGCAAGGCAACCCGCGATATGCTACAATGCTTCCGGATTTATTATATAGAGCCCTGTATGATTTGTCAATAAAACACTAAGGAGGTAACAATATGGAATACATAACAGAGCCCGCGCGCCGTGCGCGAATAACAAACACTTGCGACGTGCTTGTGGCCGGCGGGGGAGTCGCGGGGATCGCGGCGGCGCTGGCCGCGGCGCGGGGCGGCGCGAGCGTTATACTGCTCGAGCGGGAATATACGCTTGGCGGGATGGCGACGCTTGGGCTTGTGACGATATATTTGCCGCTTGACGACGGCGCGGGACGGCAGGTCGTGTTCGGCATCGGAGAAGAGCTGTTAAAGCTTTCGATCGCGCACGGCGCGGAGGCGAATTATCCCTCGGCTTGGCTTGACGGCGGGACGTTAGATGAGCGCGTTAAGAACAGGTATGTGACGCAGTTCAATCCGCATCTGTTCGCTCTGCGCGCGGAGAAATTACTTACGGACGCGGGCGTGACGATACTTTACGGGACGCTTGCCGCCGGCGCCGTGAAACGCGAAGACGCAATAACGCACATTATCACGGAAAACAAGTCGGGCCGCGGCGCGATAGCCGTAAAATCCGTCATAGACTGCACGGGCGACGCGGATGTCTGCGCACTCGCCGGCGCGAAAACCGTGAAGCACGCCAAAGGCAACGCTCTGGCGAGCTGGTATTACTATTACTCAAAGGGCGCCGTGGCCCTGAAAATGTTCGGACTGGCCGATGTTGTGCCGGACGGCGGCGGGGGGCTCGCCGCGGCGGTCCCGGACGATACATCATATGATAACGAGATGGTGGAAAGCTTGGATAACGGCTTCCGCTTCTCCGGCGTTGACGGGGCGGAGCTCAGCCGCGCCGTGATCGCGGCGCATCAGAGGATGTACGGCGATATCGCCGGGGCGCGGGGGGCGGACGATACATATGTGCCCGTCACGATCTCGTCGATCCCGCTTGTGCGTATGTCGCGCAGGCTTGCGGGGGTATCGACGCCGGATGTTGACGGCGACAGGCGTTTTGTCCCCGACAGCATCGGTATGACGGGCGACTGGAGAAGGCGCGGGCCTGTGTTTGAAGTGCCGTTTGGCGCTTTGTACAGCTCTGACATTAAGAATTTGCTTGCCGCGGGCCGCGCGATCTCGGTTACGGACGCGCTTTGGGACGTGACGCGCGTCATCCCGCCGTGCGCCGTCACGGGAGAAGCGGCCGGGACGGCGGCGGCGCTGTATATTGACAAAGAGGACTGTGATGGCTTCGCTTCGCTTGACATTGCGGAGCTTCAAAATAAACTTATTTCTCAGGGGGTCGCGATACATTATGAAAGAACGTGAATATAGCTATTTAGATTACGGCTTCGCCGGGCGTGCGGCGATAGTCACGGGCGCGGGCACGGGGATCGGGCGCGCCTGCGCGCAGGAGCTCGCGCGCGGCGGGGCGTCCGTCGCGCTGTTCGGGAGGCGACGGGAAAAACTGCTTGAAACGCGGGAGCTGTGTTTGAAATACACGGACAACGTGCTCGCGGTGCAGGCGGACGTGTCGGATGAAGAATCCGTCCGGGCGGGCGCCGGAGAGGTCTTATCGGCGTTCGGGAGGATCGATATTCTCATAAATAACGCGGGCGTCGAGTCTTATTTATTGCCGGGGCAGACGTTTGGGGATTTATTCGAGACGCAGACGCCGGAGGAATATCTTCGCTTTTTCAAGATACACGCGCTCGGGCACTACCTGATGAGTCTCGCCGTGATACCCGCGATGCGGGAAAGGCGCTTCGGGCGCATCGTGAACATCACGTCGGTCTGCGGCATAGACGGCGCGTACAGCACGCCGGCATACGTATCCAGCAAGGGCGCGGCGAACACGCAGACAAAGGCGTTCGCCGTAAAATACGCGCCGGACAATATAATCGTAAACGCGATAGCGCCCGGAATGGTTGACACGCCGATGAAAATCGCCTCTACTAAGGAAGAATTCGAGTACGTCGCGGGGATAACGCCGATAGGCCGCGTCGCGCAGCCGATAGATATCGCGCGCGTGGCGATGTTCTTCGCGCAGGAAAACCTGTTCGTCGCCGGGCAGACGCTTATCGTTGACGGCGCGGCGCACGTTTGATGTAAATATAAAGCCGGCGCCGCTAAGGCGTGATACATATTCAATTCGGAGGTTACGCAAATGATGATAAAAGCCGCAATTGTCCCGCGTATGGGCAAAGACGCTATAGAAAGCATAGCAGTAGAAGAAGTCGAGCTCGCAGAGCCCGGCGAATACGAGGCGCGGATCAAAATTATGACCTGTACGATCTGCCACAGCGACATCCACGCGCTGAACGGCGAGCACGGCGCGTATGAGGGCCCCGGCATCGCCGGGCACGAGATTTCCGGCGTCGTCGATAAAATCGGTTCAAGGGTCACATACGTCAAGCCCGGAGACAGGGTCTTATGTACGGAGATTCGCGCCGGCTGCGGACACTGTACGCCCTGCCTGCGCGGGCACACGTGGTTCTGCGAAAACATCCCGCCGATGAGCTTTCGCGTCCCGAGCCCGTACACACGTAAAAATGGCGAGGCGATCACGCAAACCTGCTCCGGCGCTTCGGGCTTCGCCGAGTACACGAACGCGCACGAGAATATGCTGTGCAAGCTGGACGAGGATATCCCGTTTGAGATCGGTTCCGCGCTCGCCTGCGGCTTTATGTCCGGCTTCGGCGCGGTGCTAAACCGCTGCCGGATAAAGCCCGGGGAGAGCTTTGCCGTCGTCGGCTGCGGCGGCGTGGGGCTCAGCGCTATTATGGGCGCGAGGCTGTCGGGAGCGAATCCGATAATCGCCGTTGACGTTATGGAGGTAAAGCTTGAGGCCGCGCGGCGCTTCGGCGCGACGCACACGATAAACCCGAAAACGCAGGACCCGATGGCGGAGCTGCGGAAAATAACCGGCGAATTTTCCGCCGGAACGGGCAAGGGAGAGCCTTACGGCGCGGATCATTCCCTCGTCGCCGTCGCGGGGCGGGGGATCAAGCGGCTGGCGTTTGATTTATGCGCCAAATGGGGCCAGACAGTTATAGTCGGGCACGAGCTTTGGGAGAACGAGTTTATGAGCGACATTAACGCTATGGAGCTGCTGTTCGGCAAGCGCATAACGGGCAGCGTGATGGGCGCCGTAGAGCTGCGCCGCGACCTGCCGATATATATGGACTTCTACCGCCGCGGCCTCGTCGATATCGCCGCCCTGCTGACAAACCGCTTCCCGCTGGACGATATAAAAGAAGCGCTGCAAGATTCGCTTCACGGCGCGCTTAAAAATGTGGTGGTTATAGGATGATTCGTGCGGCGCGCGTAATATTTGCGCGCCTACGGCGCGAAGCATAACATTTGCGCGCCTGCGGCGCGACGCGGCGCGCTAAAATAGGTGTATGCGAAAATGAAAACGCTTGAAAAATCCATTGACTTTCTTCTTGAAAACGCGGGGCCGTCAATAAAATATCGTGTAAAAAAAGAAATATTACACGACATAACGGCCGATGAGGAGAAGGCGCTGCAAGAACAAATTATGGCGGAGCCCATCTCTCGGCTCATCGTGAATTGCCAAAAAGAGAACGGCTGGCTCGGCAACGGTTTTCACGGGCCGAATAAAAATGCCGGGGCGTATGAAAATCAAGAGGTCGGAACGAAATACCTTGCCGAAAAAGGCGTTTTGAAAGATGATCCTGTGTTGAAGCGGGCTATGGATGCGTTCGTCACGACGGAGCTGTCGGATTTATGTTACCGCACAAAGGGTAAGATTATCGACGAGTTCAAGTACGCGGCTAACGGACAGAACATCATCCGCTGCGCCTGTATCGCACGCGCCGGATACGACGATGTTATTGATATAAAGCCTCAGATTCAGTTGTCATTAGATTCGTTTAGGCGCGTTTTAGAGGTCGATTCCGTTCTTGACGTTTCGCGTTCAATAAAGAGCAGCAAGCATCGCGTGTTCAACATTCCCGAAAAATGGCCGTGCAGGTATCATCTTGATATACTCGCGCATACAAGCTCGTGGAAAACGAAAGAAAACGTAAAAATGTTGGCCGAAGCTTTCAAGAAACTGATGCGGACGGACAGACCGGAATTGATAGGGCTCGGCGCGGCTTCGTGGGTCGGCTATGTGCTGGGTACGCTCGGCTGTTTTTCCGAAGGCTTTTCATTAAGATATACGAAGGACGGCTCGGATTCGCTTCAATTAGAAACAATAGAGTGGCTCTGCCGATGCGGCTTAACGCCGTACATAAAAAAATTAAGTGACGAAGTAGAAGTAATCAAAAATTCGATCAGCGAGGATGGTATTTGCCGGGCTGTTGTTGACGAGACGCAGTTGAAAGGCATAAGCACTTATTCGGGCTTGCAGCTCGAAACAGACTGGAAATCAGAAATACGGCGAGATTGCGACATAACATTCCGCGCGCTGCTGATCGCTTATTACGCGCGTCACGGCGCGTGAGAGCCGCGACGCGCTGATAAACATTTGCGCGCCTACGGCGCGGTCGCCGGCTTGACGGCGACTTGGCGTCCGCGCTATAATGTCCGGCGTAAAGTCCGCCGAATATTTACGAATTGGAGCGTACCTCACTGTGAACGAAATCGAAACCTCCCCAAGCGAATACATACAGGCCGCGGAGCTCTCCGGCGTCGCTTTTGTCTCGCGAACGAGCCGGAACCGAGAGTTTTACTCCGTGACCGGTCACACCGCTGCGGAGTACGCGCGCCGCCGGCGGCTGTCAAACGCGCTGGCGATGATAAAGGCGTCGGATCTGCCGCTTGCGGACATCGCGTATGAGTGCGGTTTTTCGTCGCAGCAGGCGATGAACCGCGCGGTGCGGGCGCGGCTGAATATGACGCCGCTGGAGTACAAAAACTCCGATGAATATTATTATTTCCCGTCGGCGGAGCCGTTCCCCGTGCCCGCAGGCACATTAAATCACACGTCCGCCCGTCCTGCGGGCGGCGTGGGCGGCGAAATCTCCGTCAAATCGGAGATCATTCCGGCCTCGTTCTGCGCGAAATATTACAGCTCCAAGCCGATCGGGATAGAGGACGCGGCGGTCGGGGAGCTTTTTCGGCAATTCCCCGATTATTCCGGTCGCGTTTTCGGGCGCGACGGCAAACAGCGCGGCGCCCGCTTTTGCTACGAGCTGTATTTGACAGAGTCGGCGCCCGGTCTTGCGTGCTTTGAGCCCGGCGGCGACAGGCCGGAGTTTACCGCCCGATTCGCAACCACCGCCGCCGCGAATTCGGAGGAGCAAATCAACGGCGCGTGGGATGCGCTGTGCAACATTTGGCTGCCATCGAGTATGTTTGAGCGTTCCGATTCTCCATACTTTGAGGAATACGTCCTCAAAAACGGCGCCGTCGCGAAGCTGAAGCTTTATCTGCCTATACAAAAGCGCCTTGACGCGCCGCGGTTCCGCATAGTAGAAAATCCGGGGCTGCGCTTCGCCGTCGCGGACGCGTCGGGCGCCGGCGCCGAGAAACGCGCATCGCAAGCTGTGATGGACTTCCTGACGGAGCGCTATCCGCGCGCGGCGCAGTCGGCGCGTGAGTTTTACGTCCGGCGGAGCGGCGCCAGCTATACGTGCGGCGCGAGGCTTGACACGCAGCATATCGAATCGCCGCGCCAAGTCGCCGGCCTCGCCGGCGACCGCGCTGTAAGCGTGCAAATGCTATCAAGCTCCATACGGACGCTCGAAGTAAACGCCGGGCGCTATCTCGTGCTTGAGAGCGGCGTGATGGGCGATTATGAGCTATATTCGGAGCTGCTCGATAAATTCGCGCGGGAAAACGGCTTCGCGCTTGACCCGGAGAGCGCGTTCGCGCTGTACGACGCGAGCGGCGGGTTCGACAGCCCGAGGATGAAAGTCTTTCGCAAGATCAATACGGGCGCCAAGCTTTCGGCGAGCTGACAGGAATCTGTTCCGCGCCTGCATTTAAGTGCGAAGCGTATTTCGTTACAACAGCAGCTGTCTCGCGCAGCGCGTCGGCGGTCTCCTTGGGCAGCGTGCCGCGCATAACGGCCTTGCCTTCATACCACAGCTCATAGCGGTTCGCCTCCGTCTCGCGGAGATCGCCCAGCACGGTGTACGGAAAAAGCGTCTGCCCGATTATCGCGCCCTCATCCAAGTCGAGAAAAATGACCGCGGAGGACATAGCGTTTCTCGCATTCCACGACATGGTAATGAGGTAAAAGCTAGGTACGTAACCGGAAAAACTGTCCGCATTCCCGGCCGAACCCACGAATGCGACGGCAGTACTGATTGCGAACGCCACTAGCAGCCCCACGCCGGCAATAATAGCCAATAGGACGCCCCAATCCTTAAAATACGCGACGACTTTCTCCGACGTCGCATCGACCGTCTCCCCGCCGCGCTCTATCGCCGAACGGTAAAAATCGCGGATCGCCCTGCTATATCTCAAGTGATTGATAAACGCGAACAGGAACTCAGCAGCCAGAATCAACACAGCCGTGAAGCGAAGCGCCGTCTGAACGGCGTCCGGTATAGAACTGACCCACTGCGCGATCATCAATAAGGCAAACGCAGTCAAAAACGGAAGCACGAACGCCAACACCATAACCTTCGGCTTATCCTCATACGGTTCCCTCCACGCCGCCACTCCATATGCTTTCCGAAACTTCACCCCGTCAGGCGTCGTCATAAGCGCCGGCCTGATAATTTTAACTTTCGCCATTACCTCATCCCCATTATGTTATCTGTTATCTGTTATCTGTCAAACTCTCCCCGCGCCCCGCACGTTTTATCTTCTGCGGATAATATACAACACGGAGCGGCAATTATCAACATTCAAATCGAATCATTCCGCGTGACAGCCGGATTAAAAATTACGCGCTTACAGCGCGACCGCCCGCGGCGGTGGGCGGCTCGGCGCTTCGATCAGGGGCGGGGAGTGACCGCGAAAAAATTTTTTGAAAATCTGAAAAATTGGTACGTTTTGATAATACAGCCGAAAATCGGCGTGCTATTATGGGGCCACAATAAATTATTAGGAGGATTCACAAATGACCGAACCGAACAAAATCCCACAGTACACGCCGGAGGACTATCACCCGAAAAAACCGGAGATCCTGAACATAGCGGAGGCGGCAAAGGCGCGCGCACAGACTGTTTACGCCGTAAAAGCAGCAAACGGCGGCAGCTACATTGACGGCGTCCCAATGCTCAAATGGGGAGAGTGGCGCGACAATTCCTATGGCGGATGCGTCGCCGCGCTGCTTAACGCGGCTGGCTTCCCCGTTACATATGAGGAGGTTATGGGGCTGTCCGGGGCGTGCTATCAGGCGATAATGCTTGACGATTGGGACCCAAGCAGTCAAATGCCGCAGAACGGCTTGCTGTGCGAGCGCAATACCGGCGACGCGCTCGGCGTTGACGTTTACAGCGTTCAGGACGAAGCCGATATTTGCGAACGCGCGAAGCGAAGCATAGACGGCGGTTATCCCGTTTTGCTTGTGGGCGGGCGCTGGGAGCCGGAATGGACGCTCGCCTGCGGATACGCGGTTGAGAGCGGCGTGACAAAATTTTTCGGGCGCACGTATTTTGATTTTCAGAACCATATCCGCTCCGCGGAAACGATCGAGCATCAATCTACAAAGGTTCCTGAAAATGAAATTTACACCGAAAACGGGTATTTTTATCTGAACGGTTTTCCGGGAGTGGCGCCCGGCGCGCTGACGCGTTTCTACAATAAAACCTGCGCTCCAATATCGCGGAAGCAAGCGTTAAAAATCTCGCTTGAGACGTGCGTCAAGATGTTCGAGCAGCCGCCGAGAGAGCACGGGCACAAATACGGTTACGACGCTTACGATGTTTTGATAAGCGGCTTCGAGCTCGACGACGCGGCGTACCGGGCGAAATGCACAAACGTCCAGTATCACATCGGCTCAATGCAGGACGCCCGCCGCGCGGCGCACGCGTACCTGTCCGCGAACGCCGACTTGCTGGGCAAAGAGAACGACGCAAAGCTGTCAGCGGTCGCGGAAATCTACAGAAAAATGACGGATAACCTACTCGCCGCCGTCCCCTATGAAGAAACGACGGCGGTGTTCGACGGCGGCGGCGGCTCCGTTTGGGATAAAGCGAGGCGGCTTGAATTGACCGCTGCGCTGAAAAAGAATAAGGACTTGGAGCGGCAAGCGCGAATAATTGCCGCGGATATACTAAATAATTGGGAGGATAAATAAAATGAACGAGCCAAACAAAATCCCACAGCAAACGCCGGAGGACTATCATCCGAAAAGGCCGGAGATACTAAACATAGCGGAAGAAATGCGCAGCGGCGCACACGCCGTTGAGACGCGCGTCGAGCAAGTCAGCGAATTTTGCACGATAGTTGACCGGGCGGAGATCCGGCTCGCGGGAATCGGCGTTCCCGTTACGTTTGAGAGCCAAGGATATCCCCCGGATGACTCGCTCGATTCTTTTCACAGCACGTTCAATGACTATTCCATCGTGAAAAAATACATTGGCAACGGTTCCGTTGCATTTCTCGCGGAAACGCTCGGCGTGAACTTGTGCGAGACCGAAATCATCAGCGCGCGGTACGGCGTTTGGGGCGACGGCAATTACAATGTCATTATCGGCTTCCCATATGGCGGCCTGTTGCCGGAATTTTTGCCGGAACACACCGCAACCTTCACGCTGCCCGCCTGCCGCTATGCCCGGATGGAGATTAACGACCAAAAGCGCATAGGGCGGATCGGATATGACGAGCGTATGCACGCTGACGAATACTTCATCGGCGAGTTCCGTGATTCGGGATATGTGTACAATCTTGCCGGATATCCTATGAACACTTGGGACGAAAC
>JAISAA010000080.1 GCA_031266955.1 Oscillospiraceae bacterium
CCGGCGGAGCTGCCGGAGGCGGAAGCGTTTTTCGACAGGCCGGAGGTGGAAACGGCGCTCGCGCTTTTATCGGTCATAGACAATCCGCGCGACGATATAGCGCTTATCGCCGCGCTGCGCTCACCCGCCTACGCTTTCACGCCGGGCGAGCTGGCGGAAATACGCCTCAGCCGCCCGGACGGGGATTTCTACGACGCGCTTGTTTTATACGCCGGTTCCGACGAAAAATCGCGACGCTTTCTCACGGAGCTCGAAGACTTCCGCGCGCTCGCGCCGGAGCTCGGCGCGGAGCGCACGCTGTGGCTTCTTTACAACAGGACGGAGCTTCCGGCGCTTGTGAGCGCCGAGACGGTAAGCGGGGCGGAGCGCCGGGCGGGGCTTATGCGGCTGATAGAATATGCCCGCGGGGCGGCGGCGACGGGGCGCGTAAGCCTGTTCGATTTTCTGCGATTTGTCCGTAAGCTCCGGGAGCATAACGCCGGTACGGACGCGGCATCCTCTTCTTACGGTGGGACCGGCGCCGTGAGGATAATGACGGCGCACAAATCGAAAGGGCTTGAATTCCCGATAGTTTTTCTCGCCGATATGTCAAGACAATTTAATTTCACAGACTCGCGCGAAAAGCTGTTGTTCCACCGCGAGCTCGGCGTCGGCCCTAAGCGGGTCGATCTCGAACGGCGCATCGAATATCCTACGCTCCCGCGCCTCGCTATAGCGCGAAAGCTCGCGGACGAAACCATGTCGGAGGAATTGCGCGTACTGTACGTCGCGATGACGCGCGCGCAGGAAAAGCTGATAATTACATACGCGTCCGGCGGCGCGGAGGATACGCTGGCAAAGCTCGCGCCGCACGTTCGGCAGTTTGACGCTTCGCGATTTAACGCTTCGCAAGTTGGCGCGCGCATCCCTCCGTACATTCTGTCGAAGCAAAAAAGCGTCGGAGATATTTTACTGCTGTCGGCGCTCGCCCGCCCGGAGGCCCGCGCTATGTTCGACGAGCAATCGCGTTCTGTGACCGAAGTCGCCCGTTACGGGCGACCGGGCGTAGCCCGTAATTTTGATTGGGATATGCGCCTCATACGCGTCGGGAAGGAGAATGTGTTTTCGGCGCGCGGTGAATCGACAGCTTCATTGAGCCCCGAAAAAGAGCTTCCCGCGCCGCCGTCAGAGCAACAGCCGCCGCCCGCTCTCGTATACCCATACCCGAAAGCGCCAGAGCTGCCGTCCAAGCTCACAGTCACGGAGCTGAAAAACCGCAGAGTTGATTTAGAAGCGCGCGCAGACGCGCTTCCAATTGAAGCGACGCGCGAAAATGAGCACAAAACGCCGCACGCGCGCCCCGATTTCATAACTCAAAGCAGCGCCCTCACGGGCGCGGAGCGCGGCACGGCGCTCCATCTCGCGATGCGCCGGCTGGATTTTCGCGAATACGCCGGGGAGGAAGAGGTGCGGCGCGAGCTCGACTCACTCGCCGCCACCGGCTATCTCAGCGCGCGCCGGCGCGAGGCTGTGGACGAGGCTAAAATACTGCGCTTCCTGCGCTCGACGCTCGGCGCGCGGGTCATCAGCTCTGGACAGAAATCTCCGGAGCTTTTCAGGGAATTTAAATTTTCGGTTTTTGTCCCGGCGGAAATGTATTTCCCCGGCGGCGGGAAGGATGAAATTATGCTTCAGGGCGTCGTTGACCTCGCGTTCCGCGAAGCCGAACCAAACGGGGGCGACGGGCTTGTGATCGTCGATTTCAAAACCGACCGCATAGCGGGCCTCGCCGCGCTGCGCGAAAAAACCACGCTCTATACTCCGCAGATCGAGGCGTATATGAGCGCGATGGAACGCGTCACCGGACTGCGCGCGCACGAGGGGATTTTGTACTTTTTCGATGCCGATGAGGCGGTGCGCGTTTGATAGCGCGACCGCGCAGCATTGAAAAAATGCTCGCAATTCCCGTTTCGGTGTGATAATATAAGCGGAGCGGCGTTGCCGCCAAGCTTTGAAATTCGTTGTGAGGAGAGTCGAAATGTTTTACTCAACCGCTTACCGGTCGCCTGTCGGCGCGTTAACGCTTGCAAGCGACGGACAAAGTCTCGTCGGATTATGGATAGAGGGGCAGAAATATCACGGGGCTGCCATTCGCGAGCCGATGACCGAGCGCGACGGCGTTCCGGTATTCGGCGCGGTCAAAGAATGGCTTGACGGATATTTCGCGGGGGAAAAGCCCGATGCCTCAAAACTGCCGTTAGCCCCGATCGGAAGCGAGTTCCGCCAAGGGGTATGGGATATTTTGCGGTCGATCCCCTACGGCGAGGTCACCACCTACGGAAACATCGCCGGGAAGCTGTCGTTGAAGACGGGCAAAACGAGTATGTCGGCACAGGCTGTCGGAGGCGCGGTCGGGCATAATCCTATCTCGATCATCATCCCGTGCCATCGCGTCGTCGGCGCAAGCGGAAGCCTGACGGGCTATGCCGGAGGTATCGGGACTAAGCGCAAGCTGCTCGAATTAGAAGGCGTCGATATGTCCGGCCTGTTCGTTCCCCAAAAGGGGACGGCGCTGTGACGTCTGTTCGGGCGCGTTTTAACGATAGCTGGAGGGGCTCCGAATGGCGCTGCGTTTACAAAAAATACTCTCGGAGCGCGGCGTAGCGTCGCGCCGCGCCGCGGAGCGGCTTATCGCCTCCGGGCGCGTGACGGTGAACGGCGCTGTAGCCGAAATTGGAATGTCCGCCGACCCGGAGCGCGATGAAATACTCATAGAAGGCAAGCCGCTGCCTCCGGAAACGGAGCGCCGGTACATAATGCTCAACAAGCCGCGAGGCTATGTCACGACGATGTCCGACGAGCGCGGGCGAAAGACGACGGCGGAGCTGACCGCGGACTGCCCGGAGAGAGTTTATCCAGTCGGGCGGCTTGATATGGACTCCGACGGTCTTTTGATAATGACGAATGACGGAGAGCTCGCGCATAAGCTTATGCACCCCTCGCACGGTATAAAAAAGACGTATCGCGTCATCGCTGAAGGCGACGTCGCGGCGGCGCTGCCGGTCCTGAAAGCCCCGATCGAGATAGACGGACGGGAAACGCTTGCGGCGGAGGTCAGTGTAAACGGCGGAGAGCTGACGGTCACGATATCCGAGGGGCGCAACCGCCAGGTGCGACGTATGTGCGAGGCGGCGGGGCTGCGCGTCACGCGGCTGACCCGGATATCGGAAGGCGCGCTTGAGCTCGGAGGACTAAAGACCGGCAAGTGGCGATATCTCACGCCACAAGAAGTAAAATCGGTGGAATCGGCGGAACCAATGGTGTCAAGGTGAACACTGCGATGTACGATGCAGCCGTAGTCGGCGCCGGCGCCGCCGGTATGATGGCCGCTATCACGGCGGCGGAGCGCGGGAAGTCCGTTCTGCTTATCGAGCCGGGAGAGATTTTCGGAAAAAAGCTGCGAATTACGGGAAAAGGGCGCTGCAATCTCACGAACAACTGCGACTGGCGCGAGGTCATCGCGAACATCCCGACCGGAGGAAAATTCCTGCAAAGTGCGATCCACGCGTTCCCGCCCTCCGGCGCGATAGAATTTTTTGAAAAACTAGACGTACCGCTGAAAACCGAGCGCGGGCGGCGGGTCTTCCCCGTTTCGGATAAAGCCGGCGACGTCGCCGACGCGCTTGCCCGCCGCATAGAGCGGCTTGGGATAACAGCTCTGCGCGCCCGCGCCGCGCGCGTTTTTACGGAAAACGGCGCCGTGACGGCGATCTCCGCGGGGAAGAAAATACTCTGCGGCGCCGTGATCCTCGCGACAGGCGGCCTGTCGTACCCGCAAACCGGCTCGACGGGCGACGGATATAAAATGGCGGCGGAGCACGGGCACACCATAATTACGCCGAAGGCGTCGCTCGTGCCGCTTGAGTCGCCGGACGCGTTTTGCGCGCAGCTCACCGGTCTCACGCTGAAAAACGTGCGTCTTACGATAACGGACGGCGGGAAAAAGCCTGTTTTTTCCGACTTCGGAGAGCTGCTTTTCACGCATTTCGGCATCTCGGGCCCGCTGACGCTCTCGGCCTCCGCGCATATGCGCGAGCTCAAATCGCGCGAATGCCGCGCCATTGTAGACCTAAAGCCCGCGCTGAGCGAGGATGTGCTCGACGCCCGCGTTTTGCGCGACTTTGATAAATCCAAAAACCGCGATTTCGCGAACGCGCTGGTAGGGCTCGCGCCCCGCGTTATGCTCCCCGTGCTCATCGCGCGCAGCGGCATAGACCCCGCGAAAAAAGTAAACTCCGTAACGCGCGAGGAACGCCGCCGCCTGACCGAGCTTTTGAAAAGCTTCGATATCCGGATATCCGGCGCGCGCCCCGTCAGCGAGGCCGTGATAACATCCGGCGGCGTGGACACAAAAGAAATCGTCCCCGCGACGATGGAATCAAAACTCGTCCGCGGCCTGTTCTTCGCCGGCGAAATAATAAACGCCGACGCCTACACCGGCGGCTATAATCTGCAAATAGCGTGGGCGACGGCCGTAGCCGCCGCCCACGCTATTTGCAGATTTTGATTGCATTTGCGGCGCATACGCGCCGTGCGCGTGCGGAGCGCGCTATTTCACCCTCATATAGTCCGCTATTAAACGTACTCGCGCCACACACACCACAAGCACAAAGCCAACTACCCCATAAAGCTCGCCTCCGTTTCACTTCTGCGCGTCCGCGTCATAAGCTCGCGTATGGCGGCGCGGGCATCTTTATTTTCATACAGCACGCTGTAAGCCTCCGCGCAGATCGGCATATCGACGCCCGCGCGCCGCGATAAGTCGTGAGCCGCCTTAGCCGCGTAATAGCCTTCGACGACGGCGCCGACCTCTTCCATAGCCTCACCCGCGGATGCGCCGCGGCCTATGAGCACGCCCGCGCGCCTGTTGCGCGAGTGGCGCGACGTACACGTTACGATAAGGTCGCCCAGACCGGCGAGCCCCGCGATAGTTTCGCGCCGCCCGCCGAGCGCGAGCGTCAAATGCGCGATCTCAGCGAGCCCGCGCGTGGCGAGCATCGCTATCGTGTTGTCCCCGAAGCCCAGCCCGTCGCATATTCCGGCGCAAAGCGCGATGACGTTTTTCAGCGCGCCGCCGAGTTCCACGCCGATGACGTCGTCGGACGTGTACACGCGGAAATATTCGTTCATAAAAACGTCTTGGATCGTCTCGGCGGCAAGCTTATCGCGCGAGGCGGCGACGCACGCCGTCGGTATTTTCCGCGCGACCTCTTCCGCGTGCGCCGGCCCGGAAACTGACGCGATAGCGCGGTTTTTCCCGAAAATATCCCGCAGCACTTTTGAGAACAATCTCGAGCTATCCGGCTTGTCGCCTGAATCAATTCCTTTAGTGCAGCAAACGATCATACACTCCCGCGGTGCGTTTTTCAGCAAAAGCTCCGCCGCGCCGAGCAGCGCCGTGGACGCCGTTGCGAGAACGGCGAGCTCCGCGCCTTCCGCCGCCTCCGCGGCGTTTTCCGTTATATCGATCCCGTCCGGAATTGTAACGCCGGCGAAGCGCGGGTTCACGCGCGAGACCGAAAGCTCCCGAGCGAGCTCCGGTGAAGACGAGCGCAGCGTGACCGCGTGACCGTTGTCCCGCAGCAGCGCGGAGAGCGCGATACCCCACGCGCCGGCGCCAAAAACCGTTGTTTTCATAAAAATCGTGACCATCCTTTTTGCGTGTATTATAGCACGCGGGAATCCTCCGGTCAATTGACTTTTCAACTCGCACGGAATAATATGAATTTAATTCAGAAAACGCTTTACAAACGCCGCGCGGCGTGATATAGTAATCACATTACAGCCCTCAGCCGCGGTTTCGGGATAAAAGCTTTCCCGCCCGCTACTGCGACGGTGGGGTCAGCAAAAAAGGAAAGGATGATCTACGATATGATCACAAAAGACCAAAAGACCACGGTAATCGAATCCAACCGCAAGCACGAATCGGACACAGGCTCCCCGGAGGTGCAGATCGCGATACTCA
>JAISAA010000109.1 GCA_031266955.1 Oscillospiraceae bacterium
GTTCCGCGTGACATATCCGCCTCTCTCCGAAGCGCCGCGCCGTTTGCCGGACATATTGATCATCTCCTCGATACTAATGATATGTCGGAGACTTGTACATTTAGTATGCAGGAAATGAGCTGAGTAAGATTTTTTCCGAAACGTCTGCTACGGCTTTACTCTGATACAGCTTTACATTGGCTGTCAGCGTCAAGTATTGCAGCCTTGGGCTTACATTACCACAGGCGCAGCACGGCGGTTCATTCGGCGATCCGGGTGTCGCTCGGATTATTGATTATCGCCGATTTCGGCGGCGACATCGCGTTCTACCCTGCCAATTGAGTTTGATCCTTTCTCGTCTCGCGCGTCGCCGCAAAGCGGCGTGCCCCGTGCCGCAGCACGTGTAATCAAACGTCCGCGCGCATAGCGCGCGGCGCAACGCTAAAATTTCAAACTTATATCCAGCGCGCGGACGCTGTGCGTCAGCCCGCCGACGGATATGAACTCAACGCCCGTTTCCGCGACCTCGCGCAAATCGCGGTCGCCCATATTGCCGGACGCCTCCGTGAGCGCGCGGCCCGCGATGAGCCTGACGGCCTCCGCCATCGTCTCAGTTGTCATATTGTCGAGCATGATAATGTCCGCGCCGGAGCTCAGTGCTTCGGAGACCTGTTCAAGCGTTTCGGTCTCGACCTCGATTTTCAGCGTGTGAGGCGCCGCCGCGCGCGCGCGGGCTACGGCATTCGCGATGCCGCCGGCGGCTTTTATGTGATTGTCTTTGATAAGAACGCCGTCGCCGAGGCCGAAGCGGTGATTGTGCCCGCCGCCCGCGCGGACGGCGTATTTTTCAAGCGCGCGTAGGCCCGGCGTCGTCTTGCGCGTGTCGATTATTTTGGCGTTTGTGCCGCGGACGGCGCGGACGGCGGCGGCTGTCTTCGTCGCGATACCCGACAGATGCTGGAGGAAATTCAGCGCGACGCGCTCTCCCGTCAGCACGGCGCGGGAGGGGCCCTCGATCTCGGCGATTATCTCGCCGGCGCGGACCGGCGAGCCCTCTCCGGTAAGAGCGGTTACAGCAACAGCATTATCAAGCGCCGCGAACACGCGCGGCAGGATAAAAAGCCCGCAGACAACGCCGTCTTCTTTGGCGCGGAACAAGCCGCTGGATACGGCGGCTTCATCGACGCAGGAAAGCGTTGTAATGTCGCCGAAGCCTATGTCCTCGCGCAGCGCGGCGGCGATAAGCTCGTCAATTCCGAAAAACTCCGTCATAATATTTTTTCTCACTTTTCAGCTTTCGATGTAATGCGAGCCGACAGACTTATCACGCGCGAGCGCCGCGGCGAGCACAGCCTCCGCCACAGACGCGACGTTCAGCGTTTCGAGATACCGCGGCGACGGGGAGAACACTCCGCCGAGCCCGCTGAGTATTTCGCGGACCTCGGCAAATGCGCGGGTCAGCCCGCTTTTCGTGCGGATAACGTATCCGTGCTCGCTCATAAGCTCTTGTATTTGCCGCAGAACGGCGTCAAGGTCAATTTCGCAGGGGTTTCTCACGGGGACACCGGCCCCGGAGAGGGGAGAGCCTTTCGCGGATTCGCCGCCGGGCGGGCGGCGGTTAATATCCTCCGCGGCGCGGCGCCCGAAGACCAAGCATTCGAGCATGGAGTTTGACGCGAGTCTGTTCGCGCCGTGAACGCCCGTATACGCGGCCTCGCCGCAGGCGTACAGGCCGGGGATGTCGGTGCGGCCCCAAAGGTCCGTGCGTATGCCGCCCATCAGATAGTGCTGCACTGGACGGACGGGGATCCAGTCCCGCGTTATATCGACGCCGCGGGAGAGACATTCGCTGTATATGGTCGGGAAGCGGCGCTTGATGAAGTCCGCGTCCTTGGCTGTTATATCGACGAAAACATGGTCCTCGCCGCTTGATTCAAGCTCACGGAATATCCCGCGCGCGACGATGTCGCGGGGGGCGAGCTCGCCCAGCTCGTGCTGGCCGGTCATAAACCGCTCGCCGCGGCTGTTTTTCAAAAGGCCGCCGTCCCCGCGCACGGCCTCGGATATTAAAAACGTGCGCTCCTCGTCCTCGGGCGTCCACAGCCCAGTCGGGTGGAACTGAATAAACTCAAGGTTTTTTACACCGGCGCCGGCCCTCATCGCGGCGGCTATCCCGTCGCCGGTGGCGATAGACGGATTCGTACTGTTTTTATAGACGCGGCCGATGCCGCCGGTCGCTATAACGATGTTGCTTGTTTCGATGAGGACAAGCTCGCCGTCCCGCGTGACGACCGCGCCGGAGACGGCGCCGTCCGGGCCGAGCAGGATGTCGTAAAAGCAGGTGTGCGCGCAAAACGTTATGTTCGGGCGCTTGGCGGCGAGATGGCTTAGGGCTTTTACAGTCTCGCGGCCGGTCGCGTCGCCGCCGGCGTGCAGCACGCGGTTTTTGCGGTGGCCTCCCTCGCGGGTTATCGAAAGCTCGCCGGCGTCGTCAAGGTCGAACGGGACGCCGCGCGAGACAAGGCGCGCTATCTCTCCCGGGGCCTCGTCCACGAGCACGCGCACGGCTTCGCGGTCACACAGACCGGCGCCGGCTATAAGCGTATCGTCGAAATGCAGGCTGGGGTCGTCGTCGCTCGAAACGGCGGCGGCGATACCGCCCTGCGCGAGCCAGGAGTTCGAGACGTCGATCTCCTCTTTAGCCAGAACGCAGCAGGCGAACCGCTCGTCTATGCCGAGCGCAGTGTAAAGCCCCGCAAGGCCGGCGCCGACGATGACGACGTCGAAGCGTATTGTTGTCTTGATCTCAGCGGAGCCGTCAAAGGCGTAACGCAAGAAAGTCACCTCATTTATATAATCGTGGAACGTATGTTTTATCACATTTTGAATACAACGCCGGCGGCGGCGGCGAAAACGATGAGTGCGAGCGGGTGAAGCTTTGTTTTCAGCGCCGCGGGAATAAGCAGCGCGAGCAGCGCCGCCGCCTTTATATCGAGCGACGGGGTCAGCAGCGCCTCGCGTATAAGCCCGAGCCCGACGGAGCATATCATCGCGCAGGAGGCCGGGCGAAGCCCCCAAAAGGCCCCGGAGACGAACCGGTTTTCGCGGAATTTCGTCAGCGCGCGCGCTATGACGAGGATCACGATTATGCTCGGCGCGACGATCCCGAGCGTCGCCGCGGCGACGCCCGGCGGCCCGTATACGCGAAAGCCCGCGTAGGACGCCATATTTACGCCGATAGCCCCCGGCGTAGCCTCTGCGACGGCGATCATATCGGCAAGCTCCGCGAGCGTGAACCATTCCGTTCTCGCCGAAAGCTCCCGCAGGAACGGAACGGTCGCGAGCCCTCCGCCGAACGAAACGAGCCCGATGAAGAAGAATTCGTAAAACAGCCTGAAAAGCGTCATTTCTTCACGCTCCTCCTGACGGAAAAAACAGCGCCGAACGTTCCCGCGCCCAGCACGAGAACGGCTGGGTGCAGCCCCGTAAAAACCGCCGCCGCAAAAACCACGGCGAACACCGCGCCCGCCGCCAAGGATCCGACGGACGAGCGCCACAGCGTGACCGCGGTTTTTATAATGAGCGCGCACACGGCGACGCGAACCCCGGCAAACGCGTGCTTAACGGCGGGATATTCCGCGAAACCGCTCAGAAGCGCCGCCACGACGGTGATGATCACCGCCGACGGGAAAACAAGCCCTAACGTAGCCGCGACGCCTCCCCAAGCCCCGGCGCACTTATATCCGGCGTAAGTCGCCATATTCACGGCGATAACTCCCGGAGTACACTGCCCGACGGCGATCATATCCGTGAATTCGGATTCCGTCAGCCACGCGCGCTTTTCCACAAGCTCGCGCGACAAAAGCGGAAGCATCGCGTAGCCGCCGCCGAAGGTCATAACGCCAACGCGCGCGAAAACGAGCGTCAAAAGTATTATTTCCGGCATATCGCGCCGCCTCCCGCCTTAAGCTGTCTTGTCTCATTATACGACGGAGCGCGGCGCGGCGCAAGTGGTTTGTGAAAAAGCGGTGTAAAAAACGGTGAAATTCCCCTCAAAGATTTTCTTGCCTGATGCCGAAAAACGGGGTATACTGTGGCATAGATTCGCGTTGACGTTTGTGCCGGAGGTTTCAATGGAGCTGATTATTTTTATAATAGCCGCGTTTTTATCCTATTGGTACGAGACTGAATTATTTCTGTTTTTCGCCTCGGTGTTTGTGGCCGTGCGCTTTTTCTCGCGGTGGTATGATCCGATCCGGCTCGCTTGGCCGCCGGGGAGAAGCGGCGGCGCGAAATGGGCGCTCGGGCTCTTGCCGGCGGCGTCGTTCGCGATCATTCTCGTCACGCTGCTGACGCTCGCCTCGTTCGACGTCACAGGCCTCTGGGTCTGGTTCTATATCATACTCGGATACGCGTGGATGCGGTGCGGCGTGTACTTGCTGGAGCGTTTCTTCGATCTGCGCCCGGCAATTGATGCCGTTCACCTTGACAACAGGGCGGCTATCTTCCCGGTCGCCGGAGGGTTCCTCGGGATCACGCTCATATACGCGGGGGCGAACATCGGCGACGGGCCGGGGTGGTGGGCTGTGCTCATCGCCGGAGGGATAGGGCTTGTTCTCTGGCTTCTGCTCGCGATGAGCGCAAACAGGATATGCGAGGTCTCCGAGCGGGTCACGGTCGGGCGAGATAACGGCTGCGGGATACGCTTCGGAGCGTACCTGCTGGCGATTGGGCTTGTACTGGGCCGCGCTTCGGGCAGCGACTGGATTTCGTTCGGCGCGACACTGCGCGATTTTAAGACAGGCTGGCCGGCGCTCCCGCTGACGCTGCTGTTTATCGCAGTCGAGCGGATATACATATGGCGCAAGCGCAAGGCGCCCGGCGGATTATGAGCGCGCTGGCGCTCGGGCGTATACCGCCGGAACAGTATTCGCAGTACCGCTACGCGGCGATTTTCGACGCGTATAAATGGGACCCGCAGGTGGAGGACCAAAGCACCGTCGCCGAGCACGCCGTGCTCATGGATGCCGCAACAGCGCGGAAATTGGAGAGCTGGGCGGAGAAGCTGGCCGGCGAGACCGTGCTGGCGGAGCGGGCGATGCTCAAGCGCCCGGAGTTGGCAAAGAGGCTCGGGCTGCCCCGCGCCGTCCGCCGGGCGCTCGGCATAATGGACGGCGGCGCGCCGGAACGGCATATCCGGTTGATGCGCTTTGACTTCCATCCGACGGCGGACGGCTGGGCGGTCTCCGAGGTGAACAGCGACGTCCCGGGCGGGCTCGCTGAGGCGTCTGCGCTGCCGGAGCTCGCGGCGCGGTTTTTCCCCGGCTACGGCCCGCGCGGGAGCGTCGCGCGGAGCCTGCTGGAGGCGTTTCGAGCCAGAGCCGCGCCGGGCGCGCGGATCGCGTTTGTCCACGCCACCGCGTATTCCGACGACCGGCAGGTAATGCAGTTTTTGGGCGATCATTTTGAGGCGTCCGGCTTCCGCGCGCTGTACGCGGCGCCGGATCACCTCGCGTGGGACGCAAAGCGCGCCGTCAGCCTCGTGCGGGGCGAGGAGGGGGCGGTAGACGGCATAGTCCGCTTTTTCCCTTTGGAATGGCTGGTGAATCTGCCGCGCCGCGCTGACTGGGCCGGCTATTATGATACGCAGACGCCGTCGTGCAACCATCCCGTTGCGATTTTCGCGCAGTCGAAGCGGCTGCCGCTCGTCTGGGACGAGCTGGGCGTCGATTTGAGCGCGTGGAAGGCGCTGCTGCCGGCGACGGAGAGCCCGACGCGGAAATCAGACGGCGGCTGGATATTCAAGCCCGCCCTCGGGCGCGTCGGCGAGGGCGTTTCCGTCCGGGAGGCCGTTACCGATAAGGAGCTCAGGCGTATCCGCCGCGCCGTTCGGCGCCGTCCTGGCGGCTGGATCGCCCAAAAGCGGTTTGAAAGCCGCGCGGTTTCAGGCGAGGACGGCACGGCCTATCATCTGTGCATCGGAGTGTTCACCGTGGACGGGAGGGCCGCCGGCTTTTACGGCCGCGCCGGCATTTATCCCCGCATCGACGCGAGGGCGAAGGATATACCCGTATTGGTTGAAATGGAGAGGAATATCGTATGAGAGATAATCGTACCGCTTATAAAATCTGGGCGCCGGACGGCGCGCTTTGGACGCAGTGGGCAAAGCCGGTGCTGTTCGCGGGAGACGCCGGCGCGCCCTTGACGCGCCCGGAGCTGCCCGAGGTCAGATGGGCGCCGTATCCCGGGAGCCGGGCGGCACTTATCGTGGATATGCCCGGCGCGGACGGCGTTATGGAGGGGCTTGTGCTCGCGCGGCGGGGCTATCGCCCCGTACCGCTCTACAACGGCGTATGCGGCTTAGCTATGAGAGGCGTTTGCGTGGACGTCAGCGGGATCGTGGGCGCCCTGTTATGGGGCTGCGATGTGCTGGAACGCCTGTCGCTCCGGCCTGACGCGCCCCCTGTCTTTCTCCTTGACTCGAACCGTATGAACGGCCTGCCGCGCCAGCCCGGCGCATACGACAACCGCTGGTGCGTATTCCCACAGGATATGCCCTCCGCCGCGTTCTTAGAGGCGCGGGGCATCCGGGAGGTCCATGTGCGCTGCGCGTCCATTGCCAACGACCTGACACACATTCTGCGACGGTATAAGGAAGCGGGCATCTTGATTTATCACATAGACGAGTCTGAAACCGCGCGCAAGATCGACGTGGTGAGTCCGTCATATTTCAAGAGCCTCAAATACCGGCTGCGCACAATGGCGGGACTTACCCGCAACGCCGCCGGCGGGTTCGGAGGCCATATCCCCGAGCAGTCGCAAGCCTCCGGCGGCCGGTATTACGGCGTCGGCTGACCGCGGCGAGTATAGTCGGCG
>JAISAA010000229.1 GCA_031266955.1 Oscillospiraceae bacterium
TCTGTCATTTTCTTTCCTCCTGTATTAGGGAAATCTCTCAGACTTAATTCTACTCCGTTTCCTTATTAATTTAAATTCCACCGTCGCGTCCACTGTGGATTTTACTTTGCGAATTTACACAAAAAACAATATCCGACAAACAAGTTGACAAACGCTTCAAATTGTGGCATAGTATCCCGGACGGCGCGGGTGCTTAGCCCGCTGAATAAATTTAACGCGGCGCCGCTTCGCGACCGGAGTTTTTATGCTGATTTCAGATAAATGGGAAGATTATGAGCTGCTCGACGCCTCGCGCGGCGAAAGATTAGAGCGCTGGGGGAGTTACACGCTCGTGCGCCCTGACCCGCAGGTGATATGGGACGCCCCGCGTGTGAGACCGGAGTGGAAGCGCCCGTCGGCGCGTTACGCGCGCTCAAGCTCCGGCGGCGGCGCGTGGGAGCGGCGGGATAAGCTCCCGGAGAGTTGGAGGATAGCTTACGGCAAGCTCCGCTTTAACGTAAAGCCGATGAACTTCAAGCACACGGGGATATTCCCGGAGCAGGCGGTGAATTGGGACTATGCCGCGGGGAAGATAAGCGCCTTAAAGCGTTCGCTCCGGCTGTTGAATCTTTTCGCCTATACGGGCGCGGCGACAGTCGCGGCGGCGGCGGCGGGAGCTTCGGTCTGTCACGTGGATTCCGCGCGCGGAATGGTCGCGTGGGCGCGGGAGAACGCGAAGCTGTCGGGGCTGGAGGACGCGCCCGTCCGGTGGATCGTTGACGACTGCGGAAAATTCGCGGAGAGAGAGCTCAAGCGGGGGAGACGCTACGACGCCGTGATAATGGACCCGCCGAGCTTTGGGCGCGGCCCGTCGGGCGAGACGTGGAAGCTGGAGGACGACTTGTATCGCTTCGTGGAGCTCGTAACGCGCGTTCTGTCGGACGCGCCGGAATTTTTTATTATAAATTCGTACACGGCGGGGCTGAGCCCCGCGACACTGACGTACATCGCCGACACGCTGATAACCCGAAAATTCGGGGGAAGCGCGAAGAGTCACGAGCTCGGTCTTCCGGTGACCGAAACAGGACTCATTCTGCCGTGCGGAGCGTCAATGAGATGGGAGAGGTTTTAGATCATGGCAGCTATCATAACCGCGCGGAAGCTGACCTACTCGTATGAGAAAGGCGGAACACCCGAGGATCAAAACGCCGCAGATCGTGTTAATAATGACAATAACGGCGTAGGTGACGTTGGAGGGGAAGTCATTCACGCCGCGCTCCGCGGCAAAGACGCCGCAGGCGATGATATCCACGCCGCGCTCCGCGGCGTGAACATTGAAATCCAACACGGCGAATTCGTCGCCGTGCTCGGTCACAACGGCTCCGGGAAATCGACGCTCGCGCGGCATTTCAACGCTATGCTCCGCCCAAGCTCCGGCGTCGTGACGGTCGCTGGCTTCGACGCGGCCGACGATAAGAACGCTATCGAGATACGCCGCCGCGTAGGAATGGTGTTTCAGAATCCCGACAACCAAATCGTCGCCAGCGTCGTCGAGGAAGACGTCGCTTTCGCGCCCGAAAACCTCGGCGTTGAGCCGGACGAGATACGCCGCCGCGTGGACGACGCGCTGAAGCTTGTCGGTATGTACGAATACAGGACGCACGCGCCGCACCTGCTGTCCGGAGGCCAAAAGCAGCGCGTTGCCATCGCCGGCGCGCTGGCGATGCAGCCCGAGTGCATCGTTTTCGACGAGCCGACGGCAATGCTTGACCCGCGCGGGCGCGAGGACGTTATAAATATAATCAGGCGTCTGCGCGGCGAGCGCGGCGTGACCGTTGTGCTCATAACGCACCATATGGAGGAAACGATAGACTGCGACAGGATATTCGTCATGTCCGACGGCGAGATAGTTAAAAGCGGCGCGCCGGGAGAAATATTCAGCGAGGTAGAGCTGCTGCGCTCAGTGGGGCTCGACGTGCCCGACACCGTTCTGCTTATGAGCGAGCTGAACCGCGCCGGCTGGAGCCTCCCGCTCGACGCGCTCACCGTCGATGAAGCAGCGGAGGCGATAAGCCTCGCGCTCGCTAGCGTATAACGTATGAGCGCCTTGATTAAAACCGAAAACATATCGCACACGTATTCCGCCGGCACGCCGTTTGAGCACGCGGCGCTTCGCGGCGTGAGCTTTGAGGCCGAGCGCGGCGAATACGTCGGAATAATCGGACGCACCGGCTCCGGGAAGTCTACGTTTGTGCAGCATCTAAACGGCCTGCTAAAGCCCGAAGCCGGGCGCGTATTACTGGACGGCACGGATATTCACGCGTCGAAGGAGGAAACGCGCCGCGCGCGCTTTCGCGTCGGGCTCGTATTTCAATTCCCCGAATATCAGCTTTTCGAGGAAACGGTTTATAAGGACATCGCCTTCGGCCCCAAGAACATGGGGCTTGATTCCGATGAAACGGATGCGCGCGTGCGCGAAGCGGCGCGCTTCGTCAGTCTGCCGGAAGCGATGCTTGAAAAATCGCCGTTTGAGCTGTCCGGCGGGTACCGCCGCCGCGCCGCCGTCGCCGGAGTTATCGCCATGCGCCCGGAGCTTCTTATCCTCGACGAGCCGACGGCGGGGCTCGACCCGCGCGGACGCGACAGTCTGCTCGAAAACATAGACGATTATCACGCGCAGCGCGGCGCCGCCGTAATAATCGTCACACACAGTATGGAGGACGCCGCCCGGCGCGCCCGGCGCATCTCCGTGTTCGACGACGGAGAGCTCGTTATGAACGGCTCGCCGAGCGAGATATTCCGCGCAGGGGAGCGCCTTGAGAGCATGGGTCTCGGAATACCCAAGGCGGCGAGGATAGCCGAGAGGCTGCGCGCGCTCGGCGTCCCGCTTGAGCGGGACATTTATACGGCGGAAGCCGTGCGGGACGCGCTTATCGCGATAAGAAACGGGGGCGGCGGCAATGCTTCGTGATATTACGATAGGGCAGTATTTCCCCGGCGATACTATAGCTCACAGGCTTGACCCGCGAACAAAGCTGATCTTAACGGTCGTATACATCGCCGCGCTGTTTTCGGCGAAAAGCTGGACGTCGTACGCGCTTATGGCGGCGGTGCTGCTGGGGATGATCTTCGTCTCAAAAATCGGTGCGGGGACGGTTTTCAAAAGCATAAAGCCGATCCTTGCCGTGATCGTGATAACAGTTTTGCTCAGCGTGTTTTTTACGCGCGGAGAGCACGTGATCGCGCGGGTGTGGATATTCACGCTCACGCGCGAGGGGATAATTCAGGCGGCGAGGATGGGAGTCCGCCTTATAATGCTTATAACCGGCACATTCCTGCTGACATATACAACGTCTCCGATCGCGCTGACGGACGGTCTGGAATCGCTTTTCGGCCCGCTGAAAAAAGTAAAATTCCCGGTGCACGAGATGGCGATGATGATGAGCATAGCGCTGCGCTTCGTGCCGACGCTTATAGAGGAAACGGACAAGATCATGTCCGCGCAAGCCTCACGCGGGGCGGACTTTGA
>JAISAA010000319.1 GCA_031266955.1 Oscillospiraceae bacterium
ACATAGTTTTCTCGCGCTCCTTTGTACATTTCCCACATTATAATACTCGCGGCGACGCCCGCGTTGAGTGATTCGGTCAGCGGTTCCATAGGTATCGCGATAAGTCCCGCGCAAAGGGCCAGCGTTTCGTCCGACAGCCCCGCGCCCTCGCTTCCGACGGCGACGGACGCGCGCGAAAGCTCCGCGTTCCCGAAATTGAGCGACCCGCCTCCCGCCGCCGCTCCGTAAAGCGTCATTCCGCGCTCTTTCAGGCGGCGCAGACCGTCGTACCCGCTTTGTACGACGTTTTTATGAAAAACCGCGCCCATCGACGCGCGCGCGGTTTTCGGGCTGTAAGGGTCGGCGCAGGGGCCGACAAGTATGACGCTGTCAATGCCGAACGCCGCCGCGGAGCGTATCGCCGTACCGACGTTTCCGGGGTCCTGCACAGAGTCCAATACAAGATTCTGCGTTTCCGTCGAAGCCTCGCGCGCCGCGGGTATTCTGCACGAAAACAGGATATCCTGCGCCGTTTTCAGCGGGGAGATATAATCAAAAATCTCCGCCGGGGCGCCGTAGACCGGAACGCCGGAGCTTTGAAGCTCCGTCAGCTCGCGTCCGTCCGCGCCGGAAGCCGTCAGGACCGCCGTGATCTCAGTACTGCTCGCCATCGCCTCGCGCAGACAGCGCAGTCCGTCGCAGAGCATTTCGCCGCTCAAATATCTGTATTCGCGGTCGCGACCGAGGCGCCGCAGGTGCGCGGCAGCCGCGCTACGGCGGCTTGTGATTTCCGCCATAATCAGTCCAAAGGCTTCATCACGGGGAAAAATTGAACATCCCGGATGGACGAGCTCCCCGTCAGCAGCATAACGCATCGGTCGATGCCAACGCCTATGCCGCCCGTCGGGGGCATACCGTATTCGAGCGCCGTTACAAAATCCTCGTCCATCATCTCCGCCTCGTCGTCGCCCGCCGAGCGGAGCGCCGCCTGGCGCAAAAATCTTTCGCGCTGGTCTATCGGGTCGTTCAGCTCGGAAAAGGCGTTCGCAATTTCGCTGCGGCATATGAACGCCTCAAAACGCTCAGTCAGGCGCGGGTCGCCGGGCTTTTTCTTCGCGAACGGCGAAATTTCTATCGGGTGCTCCGTTATGAAAACGGGCTGTATCAGCTTTTCCTCGACGCGCTGGTCGAAGCATTCATACAGAAGATCGCCCCAACTCGGCGCCTTGCCGTCGGGCATTTTCACGCCTATCGACGCGGCAGCTCGTATCGCGTCTTCCGTGCTCTCAAACGACATAAAATCGACGCCCGTGTGCAGCTTTACGGCCTCCGCCATAGTCATCCGCCGCCAGCCGGGCGTTAAGTCTATCGCCTCTCCCTGCCACTGCACGGTGTATGTGCCCAAAATATTCATTGCGGCGGAGGACAGCACCTCTTCAAACAGCGTCATCATATCCTCGTAGTCGGCGTACGCCTGATAAAGCTCTATCATCGTAAATTCCGGGCTGTGCTTCGTATCCATCCCCTCGTTGCGGAACAGCTTGCCTATCTCATAGACGCGCTCTATCCCGCCGACGATTAGCCGCTTTAAGTGCAGCTCTAACGCTATGCGCATATACATATCGATGCCGAGCGTATTGTGTCGCGTGATGAACGGGCGCGCCGCCGCGCCGCCCGCCGTCACGTTGAACACGGGCGTTTCCACCTCTAAAAAGCCGCGCTCGTCGAGATAAGCGCGGAAATGGCGTATGAACGCGCTGCGTATCTCAAACGCGCGGCGCGTGTTCTCGTCCATTATCAAATCGAGGTAACGCCGGCGGTATTTCGTCTCCGTATCCGTGAGCCCGTGGTATTTCTCCGGCAGCGGGCGCAGCGACTTCGATAAGAGCTTTATCGACCGGCAATGGACGGATATTTCGCCCATCCTCGTCTTGAACACAAAGCCAGAGACGCCGGCGATATCGCCGATATCCCACTTTTTGAATTCCTCGAACGCGTCTTCGCCGACGTCGTCGCGCCGGACGTATATCTGCAAAACGCCGCGGTCATCCTTCAAATCCGCGAAAATCGCCTTGCCCATTCCGCGCTTCGCCATTATCCGCCCGGCGAGCGCGACGTCTTGCCCCTCCAGCGCGTCGTAATTCTCCAAAATATCGCGCGAATACGACGTGCGGTCAAAGCGCGTCTCGCGAAACGGGTCTTGCCCCGCCTCGCGCAGCCGCGCGAGCTTATCCCGCCGTATTTGCAGCAGCTCTGATAATCCGCTTTCAGGCGTTACGACAATTTCCCCGCTCATACTTTCACCTACTTCATATTTTTTGCTTCATATTTTTTGCTTATATTTTTGTTTTTACTTTTCTACTTTACCTCTTTCAGCTTGAACCGCAGCTTGCCCGCGGGCGCCTCGACTATGAATTCGTCGCCCGGGACACACCCGATAAGCGCTTTTCCGAACGGCGAATCGTCTGAGATCATATTGTTCGCGGGATTGGCCTCCTGCGAGCCGACGATGCGGTATTCCGTCTCAGAGCCGTCCTCAAGGTCGATAACGAGCGCGACCGAGCCGACGCCGGCCTTGCCGTCCGTGTCCGCCGCCTCGAAGATTTCCGCGTTTTCGATAAGATTGTTTATCTCCGCGATCCTTGCATACAGCTTGCTCTGCTCGTTTTTCGCTTCCTCATACTCGCTGTTTTCCGAAAGATCGCCGAAGGAGCGCGCCTCCTTGATTTGCTCCGCGACCTCTTTTTCGCGCACCGTCTGTAAATGCGTAAGCTCCGCGCGCAGAGCGTCAAGGCGCTCCGGGCTCATCTTGAATTTTGCTTCTTTTACTGTTTTTTCCGCCATTTTTCCTCCTAATTGGCGCCAAGAACATTGACGCCGCAAGCTTTTTTTGCCGTTCTTATTCGGGCTCCGTCGGCGCAATTATATTTTGTCCCGGCGGTTTTGTCAAGATTATTATTCCGCCGAGCTCGGCGGCGCGTCGGCGTATAGCATTGTAAGCCGCCGGAAGCGTAAAGCTTTCCCGCAGCGCGCCGTCGTACACCGCGGCCTTTATCCCGCCTACGCGGCGCGACCAGCGCACGCCGTCGTAATAGCTCTCGCGCGTCGCGTACACGACGCAGTTTTCGGAAAAGCGCCGCCGCGGGACGCCCGCTTCGAGTATCGCGATATCGGCGCCGAGCACGCGCTCCGGCGAGGGCTCCAATATAACAGACGCGCCCGTCCGCGCCCGCAGCCCGTCTACGGCGCGGCGGACCGATCTCGGGACGTCGGCGTACACATATCTGTTCAGTCCGCACAGCAGGGCAAGCGTTTCCGCCGCCTTGACGCCGCCAGCGTAATAAGCGGCGCCGTGCGGATTTGACAGGCGCTCGCAGACGTGACGCGTCAGCAGACCTATGAGCTCAAGCATACAATTATCACCGGGCTAAATATATGTCCGCGTGAGTCTCGCGTATGCGCCGCGCGCGCTGATGAAATTGAAAAAGCCCGTCTGACCGGGCTTTTTCGGCTCTGCTACGGGGAATCTCCCCCGCGGGCTCATACCGCGGTTGCTGCTTTTGCCGCTCTTGTCACTTTCCCGCTGCGCAGGCAGCGCGTACATACATGGACGTGACGCGGAGAGCCGTTCACAACAGCCGATACGCGTTTGACGTTCGGTTTCCACATACGGTTGCTGCGCC
>JAISAA010000240.1 GCA_031266955.1 Oscillospiraceae bacterium
GCGGAGTGCGTGCGGCTTGACGGCTTTACGCGCTCCGTCAACTCAGAGCTCCGCTCTTTTTTGCACCGCAGACAGCTTAAAAGCCGCCTGCGCGGAAGCCGGGACGCGGCGTACAGCCGGTATTTCGAGATGTCTGAGATACTTGAGGAAATATCATCTGAGCTCGGCGGCGGCTTGACGGTCGAGACGGAGCTGGAATCAAAGACGCGGAAATATCTTCGGAGCCTCGGGCTCACGGCGGACGTCGCCGTGTTCCGCGACAAGGGCGGGAGATTGCACGCTGAAATATCGGGCGCGGAGATAAACGCGTTCCGGCGCGACCGGGATATGCTTGATAAATTATCCGTCGTGCTCGGCGTGCGTCTGTGCTCGCCGGAAGGCCGCCCGCGCTCGGGCGGGCTGCTGCTGCTGGAGGCGGAGCCGCTTTGCGCGAGCGTCGGCGTCGCGCGGATGAGCCGCCGCGAGGGGGACGTTTGCGGCGACACGGGCGCGTATTTCAAGACGGACGAGGGCGTACTGCATATTTTGCTGTCGGACGGAATGGGCTCCGGCGAGCCGGCGGCGCGGCTGAGCTCCGATTCCGTGCGGATACTCGAGCGTTTTCTGCGCTCCGGCGTCGCGCCGGAAACGGCGCTGCGTATGCTGAACGGCATAATGCTGCTGCGCGGCGAGGACGAGACGGGCTGCGCCACGGTCGATATGATGTGCGTAAATCTGTTTTCCGGCGATATGACGCTTTACAAATACGGCGCCGCGCCGACTTACATAAAATCCGGCGTGAACGTAAAGCGCGTGCGCGGGCACAGCCTTGCGGCGGGTCTCGGCGCTCCGCCGGACGACGCGCCTTACAGCGCCCAAGACACGCTTTCGCCCGGAATGTTCGCGGTGGTCGTATCCGACGGCGCCTTTGACGGCGACGACGACGGCGGGCTCATACAACTGATCTCAGATTACGGCGGAGACGACCCGCGCACGCTTTCGCTTGAGATCGCGGAGGCCGCGCGCGCGCGCGGCTCGGACGACGACGTGACCGCGATAGCGGTAAAAATAGCGCGGAGGGAATAGCGGCGGCAAGATGCGCTCCGCGCGTTTAATATCGCGCGTACAAGGCGAGAATACCCGAAACGGACATACGGGGAGTGGTTATTCTGGTCAAGGGTGTGACGCGGCGCGTAATAGTGGTGAAGCCGCCCGACAAGCGGCTTTTTGAGGAAGCGGTTTTCTTTTTGAAGGAGGGCTGCGGCGACGGGTTTTCCGGCGACGATATCATAGCGGAGGCGCGCGCCGTCGCCGACAGCTTCGTATACGAAAACAGGCGCGATCACAGACGCACCCGCTTGCGCGCGGCGCTGTGGGCCGCGGCCGGAGCGCTCACCGCAAGCGGCGTGTGGGCGCTTGTTGTGTTTGTCTTGTGACGTAAATTGTCAAAATAGCTATAACTCCGTAAGCGTCGTTATCATTTTGCTGTAATTTTGCTTGCGCGGATTGTTGCTTCTGCAAATCAAACCGGTCTGTATGCCGTGTGCTTGCGCGGCATACAAATTGTCCGCGCAGTCGTCGATAAACAGCATTTCCTTCGGGGGCAGTCTCATATTCGTGACGGCGTGCTCATACATACGGGAGTGCGGTTTATAAACGCCCAATTCACAGCTCAACGTAAAGGAATGAAAAAAATCATATACGCCGGCGGACTTCAATATTCTTTTCGCCGACGGCCACGTGTCGGAGATTATACCCAGCTTGTACTTGCCAGCCAGCCTTTCAAGCTCCGAATATACATCGTCATAAAAAATATAATTGGCGTCATTGTACGTCCTGTCATAAGCTATTTCATCGATCTGCGCGTCTGACGCGCCGAGCTCCGGCAGCGCGTTCGCAAGCATCGCGTAAAAATGTCTGAATCGCTCGTATTCATCCTCTTCCGTAAAAATCAAATGATTTTTTTCTAAAAAATCCGCGGCTTCCGCAAAAGCCGCCGCGGTTTTTTCGCGCGGAACAGAGGCAAAATCGAACTCTCCGCATTTTGAGGTCAGCATCCAATCCCCGGAAGCGGGATAGTTCAGCGTCCAGCCGATATCAAACAATATTCCCTTCATAAAGTCCCCCTTAGCGCTTTTATAAGGTATTATCGCACATTTACGGCTGAATTTCAAAGAAAAGTTTTTTGCGCCGCCCCCTTGCGGGGGCGGCGCAATATTTTTTGTCTTGAAAAATTCCCCGCCGCGATATATAATTCAGGCGCTACAGCGAAAGATAATAAGATAAACATCAGGAGGTATTCTAATGATAACTGAGGCAATGGCGTTTCTGTCACAGCTTGACCCGGAGGTCGGCGCGGCCGTGGAAAAAGAGTACGCGCGGCAAAGGCGCAATATCGAGCTTATAGCGTCGGAGAATTTTGTCTCTCCGGCCGTTCTCGCCGCGGCGGGCACGGTGCTGACGAACAAATATGCGGAAGGCTATCCCGGACACAGATATTACGGCGGCTGCGAGGAGGTCGACGTCGTCGAGGCGCTGGCTATCGAACGGGCGAAACGGCTTTTCGGCGTGAAATACGTAAATGTCCAGCCGCATTCCGGCGTGTCGGCGAACTACGCGGCGTATATGTCGCTCGTAAAGCCGGGGGATACGGTGCTCGGAATGGATCTCGACCACGGCGGGCATCTTTCGCACGGCTCGGCGGCGAATTTTTCGGGCAAATACTATAAAATAGTTTCCTACGGCGTGACGCCTGACACAAACATAATAGATTACGACGAGGTGCGCCGCCTCGCGCTCGAGCACAAGCCGCAGATGATAATCGCCGGCGCGTCCGCGTACCCGCGGATCATCGACTTCAAAGCCTTCGGGGAAATAGCGAAGGAGACGGGCGCTTATCTTATGGCCGATATCGCGCATATCGCGGGGCTTGTCGCGGCGGGAGAGCATCCGTCGCCCGTGCCGTATGCCGATATCGTGACAAGCACGACGCATAAGACGATGCGCGGCCCGCGCGGCGGCTTTTTGATGACGAACGACGAAGCGCTGGCAAAGCGCATAAACTCCGCGGTGTTCCCCGGTTCGCAGGGCGGGCCGCTGATGCATATAATCGCGGCGAAGGCCGTCGCGTTCGGCGAGGCGCTAAAGCCGGAATACAAGCTGTATCAAGGCCGGATACGCAAGAACGCGAAGGCTCTCGCGGCGGGCCTGCTCTCGCGCGGGCTCGACCTCGTGTCCGGAGGGACGGACAATCACCTGATGCTTATGGACCTGCGCCGGCTCGGCAAAACGGGCAAGGATATGGAAACGCTGCTCGACAGCGTCAATATAACAGCGAACAAGAATAAGATACCCAACGACCCGCAAAACGCCTCGCTCACAAGCGGCGTGCGGCTCGGAACGGCGGCGGTAACATCGCGCGGCTTTGACGAGCGGGATATGGACGTCGTCGCCGAGTGCATAGCTCTCACCGCGACGGACGCCGAGGAAAAAGCCGGCTTTATAAAACAGCGCGTGAGCGAGCTCGTGGAGCGCCGCCCGCTGTACGAATAAGGAGAAAAGCCGTGCCGTACCGCCCGCTTGCCGACGAGCTGCGCCCGACCTCGCTTGACGACGTCGTAGGGCAGGAGCATATCCTCGGCGAGGGCGGGCTTTTGCGCCGCGTCGTCGAATCCGGAAGCATCCCGAACATGATATTCTACGGGCCGTCCGGCACGGGGAAAACCACTGTCGCGAATATCATAGCGTCGGAATCCGGGCGCGTTTTGCGAAAGCTGAACGCGACGACGGCGGGACTCGCGGACATCAGATCCGTCATTTCGGAGTTAGACACGTTCCTCGCGCCGAACGGAGTGCTGCTGTATCTCGACGAAATTCAGTATTTTAATAAAAAGCAGCAGCAGTCGCTTTTGGAGTTCATCGAAAACGGAAAAATCACGCTCATAGCGTCCACGACGGAGAATCCGTATTTTTACGTCTACAGCGCGGTGCTCTCCCGCTGCACTGTGTTTGAGTTCAAGGCGTTGTCGGCGGACGACGCGGAAAAGGCCGTTATGCGCGCCGTAAAATACCTCGAAAAGCGCGACGGCGTGACAGCTGAAATTTCCGCGGAAACGGCGCGCCGCGTCGCGGCGGCCTGCGGCGGCGATACGCGCAAGGCGATAAACTCCGTCGAGCTGCTGTTTTCCGCGTCAAAACGCGAGAACGGAAAAATAACGGTAAGCGACGAGGATGCCGCCGCAGTTTCCCAAAAAAGCGCGATGCGCTACGACAGGGACGGCGACGGGCATTACGATATTTTATCGGCGCTTCACAAGTCGATACGCGGCTCCGATACGGACGCGGCGCTGCACTATCTCGCGCGGCTGCTTGAGGCGGGAGACATAATCTCGCCCTGCCGCCGCATATTATGCGCCGCGTGCGAGGATATAGGCTTGGCGTATCCAGCGGCGATCCCTATCGTAAAGGCCTGTGTGGACGCCGCCGTACAGCTCGGTATGCCGGAGGCGCGGCTGCCGCTCGCGGACGCCGTGATACTGCTTTGCACGGCGCCGAAATCAAACTCCGGCGTTATGGCGATAGACTCAGCGCTCGCCGACGTGCGTGCCGGAAAGACGGGAGATATCCCGCGCGAGCTGCAAAACGTCCACGCCGACGGCGCGGGCTTCGAGCGCGAGCAGGGCTATAAATACCCGCACGATTTCCCGAACGCCTGGACGGCGCAGCAATATCTGCCCGACGCGATAAAAAACGCAAAATATTACGAGTTCGGCGAAAACAAAACGGAGCAGGCGGCGAAAAAATACTGGGACGCCGTAAAAGGCGGGTCATAATTCGTGCAAAATATCACGCATTCGCGGGTAGAACAAAAAAGCCGAGGATATGCCGAGCGCCTCGGCGGCGTTGAGCTTTTTACGCATACTTTCGGCGTCGTCAAAGAGGACGACGCTGCGAGAGTCCCCGTCCCCGCGGTAAAAATAATTTACGCAGAGCGCGTCGGAAAAAAACGCGAGCTTCGCGCGCTCGCGCAGCTCGTCAAAGCGCCCGGCGTCGAGCTCCGCCCCCGCGCCCTCGGGACACGGAAGACGAAATTCCATACGAAGCCTGTCACATTCGAGCGCGAGACGGTCGGCGCCGAAGCGCTCCGCCGCGTCCGAAAGGCGACGGACGAGGTTCCCGCCCGACAGCGCGGTCTGTATCAAAACGAAGGTGCGGGGAGCGTTGCTTCCGAGCGCTTCCGGCACAAATACGGGATACGGCGCGATATCGGACGCGAGCCGCCCCGCGAGGGACGCGTGCAGGGCGGACGAGCTCTCGCCGGAGTCGAGCACGACGCCCTCAAAGCCGCGCGCGGAAATTTCGCTCTCTATTTCGTCCAGCAGTGCGGACGCCGGGCCGCCGCCCGTATAGCCGGATATGCTCAAAACCATAATTCCGCCGTGATCTCGCCCGGCGTCCCTCGCGCGGTACAGACGCGCGCCGCGGACGCGATAGCTTATTCGCGCCGGCGTAAAACGCTGATCGAACACGCCGGATGCGCCGCCCGGCAAGACGATATAAAGCCTCATTATCTTATCGTTCCTTTCCCGAGCGCGCGGCGATTTTATGACGATGTTTTATTTTTATGAGGCGAGGCTGCCGTTTATGAGTTTTTTGCCGTTCCCAAAATACAAATTCCAAAAGCTTTCTGATATAACGGCGGACTTTCTTGTTGAAAAAGGCGTCGAGCTGCTTATGCTTGACCTTGACAACACTGTCGCGCCATACGGCGCGGAGACGCCGCCGGAGCATACACTATGCTGGGCGGAGAGCATCCGGGCGGCGGGTATCGGGCTTTACATAATTTCAAACAGCAGGAAAGAGGGGCGCGTAAAAACTTTCGCGCAAGCGCTCGGCGTCCCGTATATTCTGCGCGCGAAAAAGCCGTCGCCGCGCAAGCCGCGCGAGGCGATGCTCGCGCTGGATGTAAAGCCGGAGAATGCGGCGCTCGCCGGGGATCAGATATACACGGACGTACTTTCGGCGAAGCTCGCCGGAGTTACGCCGATACTTATCAGGCCGATAAAGCTGTCAAATCCGCTTTTGGCGTTAAGATACGTGCTTGAAGCGCCGTTTCGCCGCCCGCGTCCGCGGGCGGACGTTTGATTTCACGTGCGTGCGCGCACGGGGAACGCGCATTCGCGCGACGCAAGCTCGTTTATATTAGGAGGAACATGAAATGAAAAATCCGATAAAAAACACAACGAACAACATAGCGAAGCTGCGCGAGGCCATTAAAGAATCCGAGCTCGACGCGCTTATGATCACCTCGCCTGTGAACCGGCTTTACGCGACGGGGTTTTCGTCCTCCGCGGGAGTCGCGCTTATCGCGCGGGAGAGGGCGTGGTTTTTCACGGATTCGCGGTATATCGAGGCGGCGGCGCTCGCGATAAGCGACGCGGAAGTCTCCGAACAGCGCTCCGGCAGCACGTATCAAAAGCTTGTAAACGCGGTCTGCGCCGAGCGCGGATTAAAGACTCTCGGCTTTGAGGAAAAGTCCGTGACGTACTCCGAATATAAAGTGTGGGAAGCCGGGCTCGACGCCGCGCTCGTACCGTCGCAAGCGTTTCTGCAAGACGCGCGCGCCATAAAATCCCGCGCGGAGCTGAACAAAATGATCGCGGCGCAGCGGATCGCGGAAAAGTCTTTTAACGAGATACTGCCGCTTATCAAAACGGATATAACGGAGCGCCGGCTCGCAAATGAGCTGCTCACCGCCTTCCTCCGCAACGGCGCGGACGACAAAGCCTTTGAGACTATCGTCGTCTCCGGCGAGCGGTCGAGTATGCCGCACGGCGTGCCGGAGGACAGACCGCTGCAAAAAGGTTTTCTGACTATCGACTTCGGCGTGAAAAAAGACGGCTGGTGCTCCGACACGACGCGCACGGTCTGCCTCGGCCGCGCGAGCGAGGAAATGCGGCGCGTATACGACACGGTGCTCCGCGCGCAGCTCGCCGGTATCGCCGCGGCGCGCGCCGGAGTGCGCGGAAGCGACGTACACGCCGCCGCGCTTAATGTTATCTCTGACGCGGGCTTCGGTAAATTTTTCGGCCACGGCTTCGGTCACGGACTCGGGCTTGAGGTGCACGAGACGCCGAACGCCGCCCCGTCCTACGGCGGAGAGCTGCCCGCGGGCGCCGTCATATCCGCCGAGCCGGGAATATATCTGCCCGGCAAATTCGGCGTGCGGATCGAGGACGTTATTTACATAACCGAAAGCGGGAGCGAGAATAAAACGGCGCGGCCAAAGGAATTTATGGAGATATCTGCGTTGGGGGCGATGGCAATCGCCCCGGTTCTCTATCGAAAGATACGTTTCCACTCCGTGGCGGCCCCCGTCGCGGCGCAAGCCGCGTACCCCGTGCGCGCACGCACGTTTATCTGATATGCCGCAGCAGCGTCATTGTTCTGTCGAAGGATTTGCGGAGCCGCAAGCGTTTGTCCGGCGCGAGAGTGAGCGCGCATTTTTCCGCTATCGCTTCTACGACGGAGTCTATGGGGACGCCGTCCGTTGTGATTTTTTCGCCGTCGATCACAGTCTCGAACGCCGTTACGCAACGCTCAATCTGCGCTTTCGCCCACGTTTCGCCGTGTTCGATCCGGCGGTTCAGGCGATGGCGCAGCGTGTCGCGGCCCGCCGCGAGTATAAAATGCCGCACGTCCGCGCCGCCGCGGCGGAGCGAGCCTATGATCTCGTCGAAATAGCCGGGATCAGTCAGCGTCATCGGTACGATTATCACGCCGGCGAATTCTTTGTAAATCAGCTCCAGCATATCGCGGTTGAACGAGCGCCAGAGCGCATAGTCCTGAAAATCGCCGCGCCGCATCGTTTTGGGGAAATGCTTGAAAAAAAAGTAGCCGATGTGCTCCGGGTCGAACACATAAGACCCCGTCAGCCGCCTGTGGAGCTCATACGCGCAAGTCGTCTTGCCGGCGCCGAACGCGCCGTTTATCCAGATTATCATTTTATTATCGTTCCTTTTTGAAGCGGCGGCGCCCGTGACGGGCGCTTGATTTGACGTGCCTGCGGACACGGGGAACGCGGCCTGCGCCGCGACGCAAAAAAATTTCTTTGCCGTGAAAAAATGCTTGCAATCTATCCCAAGAAGTGATAAAATTCGACTATGGGGCCGCAAAGCAAGGCCGCAGCGGTCGTGACGATGCTACAACACCGGCACGACGTGAGTAGGAACCCTGTTAAACCAAACACCTACAAACACGAGTAAAAACCCGCCGCCACAGCTTAGATAGTATACCCGACAGGCCTGTTGCTTGCAAGCTGTTTGTGGCTCCGGAGGATTTCTCGCAATACGCTGAATACATAGGACGCGCTTTTCCTGACGGGCGCGCTCCGTGTGTTGGTAAACATATTTCGGCGCGTAGGTGATATTCGGGCAAGCAGCCCGGGTTCCCCTGCGCGCCTTTTTTGCGCGGCCTCATGTGAGAGTTTTTCGCTAAGCGCGTAGAACTCGGAAAAAATAATATGAGGTGATTAGTTTTGAGCAAAATATGTCAGTCATGCGGGCAGGAGCTGCACGACGGCGCGCAGATTTGCGAGCTGTGCGGGGCGCAGCTCGCCGAGCCGCCGTCCGCGCGGTATACGCCGCCGCCACCCCAACCGCCGCCGCAACAGCAGTACCGGCAGCAATATCAGCCGGCGCCGCCGCAGTATCAGCCGCAGCAGGAATATCAGCCGTCAACAACGCAGCAACCGCCGCAGCAAGGATATCAGCAACTGAACTACACGCTGAACGCCGGCGGCAAGAGCTTCAACGCCGCCGTAGTTGTGCAGGTGATCGCCGTAGCGCTCATCGCGATTTTCTTCTTCCCCCTGTTCAGAGTCGGGTTTGACTCTTTGGGCGTGTCCTTCAGCGGATTCGAGACCGCTTTCGGTAAAAATATAGATATGCTTTTTGCCAGTGAGCGTATCGATGGAAACTTGATGGCAATATTCCTTTTATTGATCCCCGCCGCCATTTTTGTGCTGTTCCTGTTCAAAAACAAGTCCGCGTTTATCGCAAACAAGCTGTTCGTTATTTCGTGCGGGCTGTCAGCGCTCGGAGTAGCGGCGTTTGTTGCTTTTACGCTCGGTGTAAGGGACGTACTCGGGGAAATGCCGCGCTTTTCGTTCTGGTACTATTTAGCCGTAGTGTTGTACATAGCTGCGGGAGTTATTTCCGCAGTTGCCGTTTCATCTTTGAAAAAAGCGGCGCAGCAGCGTAGCGGAATTTGACAATAAGGAGTGATACGCAATGAATACTGTTCAAAAAAACAACCAAGACAATGCTATCGACCGTCCGGTGCGTGAAGCGAGCCAGCCGCATATCGCGCTCGCGCTCGTGCTCGATGTGTCCGCTTCTATGCAGGGCGCTTCGATCATCGCGCTCAACGGCGCCGTCAACGGAATGATATCGCAGATGCAAAGCGACCCGCGCCTGAGAAACATCGTCGATTTGTCGATTTTCCTGTTCGGGACTTACGGCAGGCCCGTGATACATCAGGGCTTTCGCGCGATAGCCGACTGCGCCCTGATAAATCTCCCCGCAAATGACAGAAGCACATATGTCGTCGAAGCGCTTGACCGCGCTTTAGAGGTCACGCGCGTCCGCTACGGCATCTACGATAAGGCGGGCGGTTCCTACAAGCCGTGGATCGTGCTCATAACAGACGGCGAATTTCACGACGGCGCCGATTCGCTCGGCAGCCTCGCCGACAAGCTCAGGCAGCGGGAGAGCCGGGGAAAACACCAGTTCTTCGGCCTGGGCGTTCGGGGATATGACAGGCGGCAGATGGAGAGCCTCACAAACGATCCGGCGCATATCGTCGATGTTGAAGCCGCGAATTTCAGGGAATTCTTCACATGGGTAGGGCGCAGTCTCAGGGCCGTTTCCACGAAAGACCCCGGAGCGTCGGTCACGCTTGAGCCGCTCGTGTTCACGGTGTAGAAAGGAGCTTGCGGAAACATGGGCTACATACTGTGCGGCTCGTCGCAAACAGGGCAGTCGCATATCGACAAGGGCGCCGTATGCCAAGACTCGCACTACTATGGAGAAGGCGCCGGCTTTGCCGTATCAGCCGTCGCGGACGGGCTCGGCTCGTCCGCGCACTCAGACGTCGCGAGCGAGCTGGCGGCGCGGGGCGCGGCGGAATTCTGCCTGCGAAATATCAGGCGGGGGATGGCGGAGCGTGAGATACTCGGTGTGATCCGCGCCTCGTATGGAGAGGTCAATTTTACGATCAAACGTCAAGCGGGAAACCGGCTTGACGATTTTGACACCACGCTGACGCTCGCGGTTTTCATGGATGCCCGTGTGTACTTCGGACACGCCGGCGACAGCGGCATCATCGCGCTCCGCAGGGACGGCATATTCGAGCGAGTCACCGAGCAGCAGAACGGCGAGGGCACGGGCAAGGAGCGCCCCGTGTTCCCGCTCGCCTCGGAAGCGCATTGGATATTCGGGACATACCCCCGCCCGGCAAAGGCGATTTTTCTTATGACGGACGGCGTCTG
>JAISAA010000273.1 GCA_031266955.1 Oscillospiraceae bacterium
CTTGCCCGGCCGCTCCGCAGAGGTGGCATTGAGGCTCGCGGTAACGCGCGTCCCAGATAGATGGCTGTTCAACGACAGAATCCGGCTTATCGGCTTACTCGCCGCCGCAAGGCGCGCGCTACATAGTATATGACGGCGAAGTCGCCCGTCAGCTCAAAGTACATGACGGCGAAGTCGCCCGTTCCGGGCGACCGGGCGCAGCCCGTAATTTCAATTCTTTCGGAGGAGATATATAATGCCTTTCGTAACAACGACCGAAATGTTCAAAAAAGCCTACGCCGGAGCCTACGCGCTCGGCGCGTTCAACGTAAACAATATGGAGACGATCCAAGGCATCGCGGACGCCGCCGCCGATACGCGCGCGCCGCTGATCTTGCAGGTCTCCGCCGGCGCGAGAAAGTACGCGCGCCACGTATATCTGATGAAGCTCATTGAGGCCGCCGAGGCGGACACCGGCCTGCCGATAGCCGTCCATCTCGACCACGGCGAGGATTTTGAAATATGCAAGTCGTGCATTGACGGCGGCTTCACGTCCGTGATGATCGACGGCTCGAGGCACTCGTTTGAGGAAAATATACGCGTAACGCGCGAGGTGACGGAGTACGCCCACTCCCGCGGCGTCGTAGTCGAGGGCGAGCTCGGGCGGATCGCCGGTATCGAGGACGACGTTTCCGTCTCCGACGAGGACGCGGGCTATACGATGCCGGACGAGGTCTCGGAATTCGTCGAAAGAACGGGCGTGGACTCGCTCGCCATCTCCATCGGGACGAATCACGGCGCGTTCAAATTCAAGCCCGGGCAGACGCCCCGGCTGAGGTTCGATATTTTAGAGGAGATGGCACGGCGGCTGCCCGGCTTCCCGATAGTCCTGCACGGCGCGTCGAGCGTTGTGCCGAAATACGTCGATATCATAAACGGCAGCGGCGGGGCGATCTCCGGCGCCGCGGGCATCCCGGAGGATATGCTGCGCGAGGCCGCGCGTATGGCGGTGTGCAAAATAAATATAGATACTGACCTGCGCCTGGCGGCGACGGCCGGCGTGCGCGAGACGCTTATCAGCTCCCCCGCAGAGTTTGACCCGCGCCGGTATCTCGCCCCCGCGCGGGAGAATATTCGCGAGACGGTCCGCGATAAAATAATAAACGTCCTCGGCTGCGACGGAAAAGCATTCTGACGCGCTGACGTTTTCGCAAAATTAAAAAATTTAATTAAAAAATTTTAGGAGGCCCGATATGAACGCTCTGAAATACCCGCGTCTGTTCACCCCCGTCAAGGTCGGAAACGTAGTTTTCCGAAACCGCATATTCGCAAGCGCGACGGGATACGTTGAAATCGGAGAGAAATCGCTGCCGGACAGCGCGCTCAGCTATTACGCCCGCAAAGCTACGGGAGGCGCGGCGCAGGTCGTGGTCGGCGAGTGTCAGGTGGACAACCCGAACGGCGGAGGCCGGGGCGGCGCGTGTATCGACCTGTCCGACTTCGGCTGGATGCAATTCCTCTCAAAGCTGTCGGAGAGCATTTCCCGCCGCGGCGCTGTTTCCAGCGCGGAATTGTCGCACGCCGGGCGGTACAGCGCGAGCGGCCTCGGCCCGTCGGACGGCGAAATTGCCCCCGGACGGCTCTGCCGCGCGATGAGTGAGGAACAGATTTTAAGCACAATAAAAGCATACGCCGCCGCCGCGAACTTCGCGAAAATGTGCGGATTCCAAATGGTGACGATCCACGGCGGCCACGGCTGGCTGCCGCAGCAGTTTTTCAGCCCGGCGACGAACACGCGCACCGACAAATGGGGCGGCGGCGCGGAAAACCGCGCCCGGTTCGCCGTTTCGGTATGCGACGCGATACACGAGGTCTGCGGGCGCGACTTCCCCGTCGAGATACGCATCTCCGCGACGGAGCTCGAGGACGGATACGACTTCGCCGAGGGCTTGGAGTACGCGCGCCGGTTAGACGGTCACGCTGATATAATCCACGTCAGTCTCGGCGTCCACGGCATTATGACGGACGACCATTGGCTTGAAATGTCGCCGTCTATGTTCCGCCCCGAGAACCGAAACGTCGAGTACGCCGCCGAGATCAAGCGGAACGTCACAAGCTCCCTCGTGTCCGTCGTCGCGAGCATCAGCGACCCGGACGTTATGGAGGATATAATAGCAAGCGGCAAGGCGGACTTTGTCGCGTTAGCGCGGCAGCTTCTGTGCGACCCGGACACGCCGAACAAGGCGCGCGAGGGGCGCCCTGAGGATATCCGCCGGTGCCTGCGCTGTATGAGCTGCTGGTCGAATCTTATGCGCGGCTTCCGTTGCGCGATAAACCCCGAAACGGGACGAGAGGACGAGACGGCGCCCCCCTGTCCGCCCAAAAAAACGCTTGTCGTCGGCGGCGGTATCGCCGGGATGAACGCCGCGGTCACGGCGGCGGAGCGCGGGCACGCCGTCGTGCTGTGCGAGCGCTCCTCCGCGCTCGGCGGAGGGATACGCTGCGAGGAAAACGTGCCCTTCAAGCGCCGGGTCGCGGGGTACATAAAATATCTCGAACACAGGCTCGGCGCGCTCGGCGTAGACGTCCGGCTGAATACAGAGCTCACGCCCGCGGCGGCGCGTTCGCTTAACGCGGACGTCATAATCGCCGCCGTCGGCTCCTCGCCGCTCGTCCCGGGGATAGAGGGCGTCGAACACGCGCTCGGAGCGAACGACGTGTACAGGGACCCCGAGCTCGCCGAGACGCGCGTCGTCATAATCGGCGCGGGGCTTGTCGGCGCGGAGCTTGCCGTCTATCTGAAAACGCTCGAACGGGATATCGAGCTTATCGAGCAGGCGCCGTCGCTCGGCGCGGAGGGCAACGGCACGCACGCTATGGCGCTCTCCGGCGAGCTCAGGCGGCTCGGTATCGCGCCGCGCTTCAACAACCGCGTGACAAAGATCACGCCGGACGGCGTCACGCTGGCGGACGGGACAGAGCTCGCCGCGGACACGGTCGTCTTCGCGACGGGGCAGACGGCGCGCACCGGGCTCGCGCTCTCTTTCCACGATTGCGCGCCGCAGTGGCATATGATAGGAGACTGCTCCGGAGTGGGCAATATTATGAGCGCCACAGTCCGCGCGTGGACTCTCGCGCGGGAGCTCTGACCGATTTATTACAGTCAAAAATCATATTATATTATAAAGGAGAATTACAATGGATAAGCGCACGCGCGTACTTAACGCAATGGACAAAAAGCCGGTGGATCATGTCCCGGTAGGATTTTGGAAGCACTTTTTCGACAAGGGCGTCGTCGGGCAGCCATGTATCGACGCGCATATCGAGTATTACAAGCAGGTGGACCTCGACTTTCTGAAGGTGATGAGCGACGGATATTTCGCGTTCCCGGCGGCGGACGGCAAGCAGCTTCGCTCCGCGGCGGACCTGCGGAGCATAAAGCCCGTCAAGGCCGACGACCCGTGGATCAGAGCTCAGGTGGAGCGCGTTCAGGCGCTCGTCGAAGCGTTCGGAAAAGAGCGGTGCGTGTTCTACAACGTATTTACGCCGTTCACGACGCTGAAATGCTGCTTCGAGGGCGACAGTCTCGACGCGTCGGACGCCGTGTTTATGAAGGCCGTCAGGGAGGATACGGACGCCGTGCTCGGCGCGCTCGACATTGTGGCGCAGGGCAACGCGCTGCTTGCGGAGTG
>JAISAA010000291.1 GCA_031266955.1 Oscillospiraceae bacterium
TTATATGAAGACTGAGAGAAAGAAGGAATAACGCACAAATGAAACTAAATCAAAACTATTCCGCGCTAAAGGACAGCTATCTGTTCAAAACGATAGCGCAAAAGGTGAACGCTTATAAAGCGGAGCATCCGGAAGCGAAGATGATCCGCCTCGGCATTGGGGACGTCACGCGCCCGCTCGTTCCCGCAGTCGTGGAGGCAATGGGAGGCGCCGTCGCTGAGATGGGAGGCGCCGGGACGTTCCGAGGATACGACGACGGCGGCGTGGGCTATGACTTCCTGCTGGACGCAATAGCCGGCTATTACAAAGCGAAAGGCGTGGCGGTCGGCACGGACGAGATAATCGTCTCCGACGGAGCGAAGAGCGACGTGGGCAATATCCCCGGCATATTCGCCGCTGGAGCGAAAGTGCTGATCCCCGATCCCGTTTACCCCGCGTATGTCGATACGAACCTCATGGATGGCAATGAGATCGTATACATCGACGGCAACGAGTCGAACGGATTTCTGCCGCCGCCGCCCGCGTCCGCAAAAGCCGATCTCATCTACATCTGCTCACCGAACAACCCCACAGGCTCGGTTTACAACAGGGAGCAATTGAGCGAGTGGGTAAATTACGCGCTGCGCGCCGGCGCGGTGATTTTATTTGACGCGGCGTATGAAGCCTTTATAACTGATAAATCCCTGCCGCGCAGCATATTTGAGATCGACGGCGCGCGCCGGTGCGCGATCGAAATTTGCTCGTTTTCAAAGCTCGCCGGCTTCACGGGCGTGCGCTGCGGCTTTACAGTAGTCCCGCGCGAGCTTGTGTCCGGGGACGGAAAATCGCTGCTCGCGCTCTGGAAAAGACGCCAGACGACGAAATTTAACGGAGTGAGCTATATAACCCAGCGAGGCGCCGAGGCCGCCCTCTCGGAAGCGGGGCTTGCACAGTGCGGTGAAAATATCGCGTATTACCGTGAAAACGCGCGCGTGATCGGCGCCGCGCTGACAAAGCTCGGCATTGAGTTCTACGGCGGCGCGAACGCGCCGTACATCTGGCTGAAATGCCCGGACGGGCGCGGGAGCTGGGAATACTTCGACTATCTTCTGAATGAAAAAAACATCGTCTCAACGCCCGGCGCGGGTTTCGGAAAAAACGGCGACGGCTTCCTGCGGCTGACCGCATTCGGCACCCGCGAGAACACAGACGAGGCGGCTGAGCGGCTGCTGAAATAACTCGTTGAAATATAACGGAGGGAATCTAAGATGATGAGAAATCCGAAAGAAACAATTGGGAATTTAATTGAAAAGCAATCGGTAAGCTTTATAAGCTCCGTCGATGAAAACGGTTTTCCAAATACAAAGGCAATGCTGGCGCCTGTAAAAAGAGAAGGTATAAAAACATTTTATTGGCATACAAACTCCCCGTCGATGCGAATAAAGCAATATAAAGCCAACCCGAAAGCGTGTGTATATTTTTATGACAAACGGTTCACCACACGCGGAGTAATGCTGAAAGGGGAGATGGAGGTATTGGATGATGAAGAGACCAAAAAGGAAATTTGGCGAGATGAGTTTTCAAAATACTATACCGGCGGCTGGGACGGCGGGGATTTTATCATTCTGAAATTCACAGCTGAGGCCGGAAGGTATTACAGCAACTATAGTTCTGAGGATTTTGAAATAGAATAATAAAAATAAAACAAGCGGAAAATGCAAAATCATAACGGAGGCGCGCGCAAAATGATTAAGAATATTTTTTTAGACGCGGGCGGAGTTATTCTAAACGAGGATGCGTTTGAAAATATCTCGGCAAATATAATAACCGACATTATAAAATGCTTCGATAGAAATTATTCCGTAGAAAATTACCGGAAGGATGCTGAAGAAGCCGTTTACAGATATGTTCCAAGCGTATATGACTATATTCTATATAAAAACATTGTCAACAAAAATGATTTCAAAGAATTAAAGATAAAATATAAGGAACAATTAAAAGAGCAGAACCGTTTTCGTTTAATGGACGGAATAGAAGATTTCTTAATGAGATTTTCAAAAGCTTATAATATCGGAATTTTAGGGCAGTACGGGAGTGGTTTCAAAAAATATCTTGAGGAAGAAAACATACTAAAATATTTTGCGTTCAGCGAAACGCAGGATGACTATAAAATAACAAAGCCTGATACAAGGTATTTTGAAGCAGTATTGAAAAGGTACAATTGCAAGGCAGAAGAAAGCGTAATGGTGGGGGATAGAATAGATAAAGACATAATACCGGCAAAATTGGTGGGAATGAAAACAATAAGAGTAAAGGCCGGACTGCATAAAACGCAAGAACCGAGGACACCGGATGAGATGCCGGATTTAACGGTGGATAGCATAAGAGAAATAGAGCCGGAAATGATAAAATCAATGGATCACCGCACATAAAGAAGGAAAGGAAAAAGCATAGATGAAAACGATCATTGATACATTTGACGACGATACTGACGCAATTATTGAGCCGTCGCGCATGGCGCCGCGTATTGAGGGCTTCCCGAAAACGGCGGTCGTGTGCTTTAACGAGCGTATGATCACGGCCTTGCAGGAGCATTATTCGCTGACGCTGATAGACGCAATGAAAGGCGATTTCACCGCGCCGGTGTACAAAATAAATTTCAAGGATGTTGACATCGCCGTCTATCGCACGGCAGTCGGCGGTCCTGAAACTGCAAGTCTGCTCGAAAAAATGATCTCCAAGGGCTGTGAACGCTTCGTGTTTTTCGGCGCTTGCGGCGTGCTGAACCGCGAGCTTGCCGCGAAATCGCTTATCGTGCCGACAGCCGCCTACCGGGACGAGGGGACAAGCTATCACTATTTGCCGCCGAGTACATATGTTGACATCCCGACGGCGGCGCGGCTCGCGGAAATATTTACGGAACTGAATTTGCCGCACGTTTGCGGCAAAACGTGGACGACGGACGCGCCCTATCGCGAAACCCGCGCGAACGCCGCGCGGCGCCGGGAGGACGGCTGCCTGACCGTTGAAATGGAGTGCGCGTCAATTATGGCGGTCGCGCAGTTTCGCGGCGTTGACGCGTATCAGTTTTTATATGCCGCCGACAGCCTTGATGCGGAGGAATGGGACGCCCGAACGCTCGGAAGCCTGCCGCAGGACGACCGTGAACGGTTTCTGAAAATCGCGCTTGAGGTCGCGGCGCGGGTGTAAAAAACCGCCGCGAAAAAACGCGGCGGCTTTCAATCGATGAACGGGAGTGCGCGGTTATGAATCCGTTTTTTGCTCAGGTGTATGACGTTGTGGGGCAGATTCCCCGCGGGAAGGTCGTATCATACGGTCAAATCGCCCGTATGCTCGGCAGACCGCGCGCCGCGCGGGAGGTCGGTCGGGCGATGCGTTGCTGTCCGGAAAATCTGCCGTGGCAGCGCGTCGTGATGGCAGACGGCGCCGTCGCAGGAGGCGTCTTCTCGGAAATGCGCCGCGCCATTTTGGAAAGCGAGGGCGTTTCCTTCATTCCCGACGGCCGCGTCGATATGACGGCCTGCCGATGGACGGGCGATGCGGCAAACGGGCTACGCCCGTTGTGTTGATTGAAATGCGTTGCGGCGCGGGGAACGCGCTTATGCGCGACGTCGCCGCATTCCCCGTGCTCACAACCACAGACACGCCAAATCAAACGTCCGATTTATCCTCCGGCGTGTCTGCTTCGGCTTCTCCGCCGTCCTCGTCCCAGACTGACGTTTCCGCGTCGGTAGCGCCGTCAGGGGCGTCGCCCGTGGAGCGGAGCTCCGCGAGTTCCTCATAGCGGAGCGCTATGCGCTCAAGCGCCGCCGTGACGTCGGAGCAGTTTTGCTCGAGCTCCGGCTCGGGATAGAGCTTGTGCGATTCGTAGTAGGCCTTGCCGATTTCCTGATAGAGCTTTTTGACGGCGGTTTTGTCGGACGCGATCTCAGCTTGCAGCTTTGCCTTTTTTGCGAGGATTTTCGTCTTTTCCTCCGCGCGCTTGTACAGGTCGATAGATACGTCGCCGATGACCTCGGCGGTTTCGCGAAGCCGCTGCTTCAAGTCTTCAAATTTAGCCATTGATATGTACCTCCAATAAAAATTTTTGCGTTTATTTTGGGTCTTCTTCCCCGATATAGTCTATATCAGCTTCGGACGGGGCCCCATCCGAAGGCGCGGGCGTTTTATGTTTCACGGCGAGCGTTATGAGCGCCGCGAGGGAAGCCACAGCCGCTGCGGCGGCGAGAAGCTGCGACGCGCGGAGCGGCGTTCCCGGGATGTACAGGCTGTCCGTGCGCAGCCCTTCAATGAGCGCCCTGCCGACACCGTACCAGAGCGCGTATAGCAGGAATATCTGCCCTTCATACCGCTTGTTTAAATGCCGCTTGCTTGAAAGCCGCTTGCGGGAAAACAGATGCAACAGCAAAAATCCGAGCGCGTTCCAGAGCGATTCGTACAAAAACGTCGGATGGACAAAGACGAAGGCGCCCGAGCCCGCCGGCGATTCAAGCCCCATGCGCCACGGCAGCGAGGTCACGGAGCCGTAAGCCTCACGGTTGATAAAGTTCCCCCAGCGCCCGACCGACTGTCCTATCAAAAGCCCGAGAGCCCCGGCGTCAAGTACGCTTGGAAGCCTGAGCTTTTTCCGGCGGCAATAGAACGCGACGGCGCCGCCGCCGAGCAGTATCCCGCCGAAAATCGCGAGCCCGCCCTCCCGCAGCTTGAATATATTCAGCCATTTGCCGGCGCCGAAATATTCGGACGGGTTAAACGCGATATAGTAAAGCCGCGCGCCTATTATCCCGCCGGCTATCGCGCACAGGAAAATATCGAGGACGTTGTCGCCCGTAAGCCCGAAGCGCCCGCGTCGGCGGTAAACGTACAGCGCGGCGAGGCCGAAGCCCAGCGCTATTATCAAGCCGTACAGATATATCGTAAAGCCGAATATCGTAATGCCGCGCGGCGGATTTACGGCGGCGCCCTCCCCGAACAGCGGGAGCTTTATCACAGGTCCGTTCATACGTCTTGCCGCGCCGCCTTCGGGACGACGACGGAGAGCGCGAAATTTTCGGGCCTCATATTTTCCTCCGCGAAGGACAATATCTCGTCGAGCGTGATCTCGCGCAAAATATCAGCCGACCGGAAAAAGTCACTGCCGTTGAAAAACGCCTCGGCTGCGTTTCCGCACACGCGCGAAAACGAATCGAGCGAGCGTATAATACCGCCGTATTTGGCCTTTTTCACGCGGTCAAGCAGCGCTTCAAGGTCGGCGCGGGCCTCCGGGGCGCGGATACGCGCGGCCTCGGCCTTGATCTCCTCAAAAACGCGGTCGGGATCTGGCGAGGAGCCGCCGAATATGGCGCAGGCTATGCCCGCCGTGGATTCAAAATTGTAGGAATAATCCGATTTTATGAGCCCGCCGGCATAAAGCCGCAAATACAGCGGAGACGAAAGCCCGGCGACAAGCCCGACGGCAAGGCTTCCGACGAGCTCGCGGCGCAGCCGCGCCTCCCCGCGCTCCGGCCAGCTTGACGACACGCCGAGCAGGAATTGCGGCTCTGAGACCTCCATTTCAGCTTCGGCGCGCGCGGCGACGGGAGAGCGCGATTCCTCGCCGCCGTAGTCGCGCTCCGGTATAGCGCCGCGCGGCGCTGTTAGAACGCCTTTCGCTATGTCGAAAATTTTGTCCGGATCGACGTCGCCGGCGACGAAGAGAGCCATATTCGATGGATTGTAAAATATCTTGTGGCAGCGGTAAAGCGTTTCGTCCGTGATCTCCGCGATGGACTCTATCGTTCCGGCGACGCTGTCGCGCGCGGGGTTGTGCCGGAACAGCAGCTTCATCAGGCCGTAGTAGACGGCGTAGTCGGGGTCGTCCTCCGTCATCCGTATCTCCTGGCCGATTATGCCCTGCTCCTTTTCGACGCTCTCCTTCGTGAAGTACGGAATCGAGACGAATTCGAGCAGGATTTTCAGGTTTTCCTCGAATTTTTCCACGCTTTCAAAATGATAGGCGGTGACGCCGCTCGACGTGAACGCATTGGGCTGCGCGCCGTTCGCCGAAAGCGTCGTCAGCGCGTTGCCGTCCTCGGTGTCAAACATTTTGTGCTCTAAGAAATGTGCGACGCCCTCCGGCGTGTCGATCCATTCCCCGCCGTACTTAAAGCGCCTGTCCGCCCCGCCGTAATCCGTCACGAAAAACGCATAGGACTTGTAAAACCCGCGCTTTTTGACGACGAATACGGGCATACCGTTGGGAAGCCTGTCGCTGTAGACCTGTTCTCTTATCGTGTCGTAGCCTTTACTTTTCATCTGAGCTTTGCATCCCTTCCATAAAATACGCGGAATCGAGTATCGCGTTGTTCGCTATTTCGATAACGGACTGACGCGTCACGGCCTCCGCGAGCGTCGCGAATTCCTCCGGGGTATATTCTATGCCGGCTATTGTGTTGTCAAAGCAGGCGCCCTCTATCCCGCCCGGACTGTCGAGCGCCGTGAGCCTTGTCGTGACGACGGCGCGCTTGGCGGAAAGAAACTCCCAGTCCGATAAATCGCCGGAGCGTATCGCGTCGAGCTGCGCTAAAATTTCGTCATACGCGCGCTCGAAATTCGCGAATTCCACGCCGGAGGACACGAGCATAACGCCCTTGTGCTTCTCTATAGAGGAGCTCGCATAATAGCAAAGCGAAAGCTTTTCGCGCACGTTCAAAAACAGCTTCGACGAAACGCTGCCGCCGAACGCGGCGTTGAACACCGCCATAGCCGCGTAGTCGGGCTTTTGCATCGTCTCGCCGAGGCGGAAGCCGAGCGCAAGCTTGCCCTGAGTAACGTCGAGCCGTTCCGTAAAGCGCCGCAGCGCGCCTGCGGGCGGCGCAAGCAAAACCTGTGTTTCAGCAAGCGCCGGGGCCGGGGAGCGCGGAAGCCCGCCGAGCGCGCCGCGGAGCGCGAGCTCCACGCGCTCCGGCTCCGCCGAGCCGCAGTAAATGACCTCGACGCGCGAGGTGTCAAGCAGCTGTTTATACCGCGCCGTCAGGGATTTTGCGGTTACGGTCTTCGCCTCCGCCTCGCCGCCGAGCACGTTTACGCCGTAAGCCTCATCTGCGCACATATTTTTAAGCAGCGCGTCATTGGCGTAAGAGCGCTTGTCGTTTATGGCGGCGCGTATCTCGTCGATCAGGTTCGCGCGCTCGCCGGTGACATATTCGTCGAACAGAATGCCGCCGTGCGTGCGCGGGGACAGCAGCAGCTCTCCGAGCAGCGACGAAATGCGCTCTAAAACGCGCTCGCCGCCGGGGGCAAAATCATCGTCGATAAAATCGGCGTAGAAGCCGGCACATTGATACTCGCCCTTTTTGCGCAGATAGCATTCGATCCTCGCGCCGTAAAGCTCGTCAAGCGCGCGCGATATGCTTTCCATATCGGGGTGCTCCGCGCTGCCGCGGCGCAGGACCTGCGGTATCAGCGCGTTCGCGGCGGCGTCCTCGCGGCGCAGCGGCGTTATGAGATTCACGGACAGGCAGCTTGTTTTGAACTTGTCCGTGCCCGCGTAAGTCAGCCTTGCGCGCGGCGACAGAGCGGTTTTTATGATTTTCAGCAAAATACGAGCCTCCGTTTCC